>JALUKJ010000385.1 GCA_027056615.1 Campylobacteraceae bacterium
TGTAATCTTATCTTCACCCATAAAGTTACCCTCTATTTCAAGCGTTCCTGCAAGTGTTTTTATCCGATTTTTCTTTCTAAGCATAGGGGTAATAATACTCTCTTTGCTATATTCTATTCTGGTCAACTCTTCGCTAATAGCAGAGATTAGATTTACCATTTCTGAGGTTATGGTATAGGGTGGTTTGTAGCTACTCATTATTTTTCTATTAACTCAGCTGGATTTATTTTAAACTGCAACATATTTGCTGTTTCTCTTCCATTATCTCCACCTTTTCTTTGAATAGTTATATTTCCAATTTTAAAACTACCTCTTGGAGTTATTCTTATCTCTCCATTTCCAAAATGATTTAGTACTTTATTAATTGGCTCTAATGCCCAATTAATAGTATCTGTATCTTTTAACTTTAAGATTACCAACATCCATTCAGCAGAAAACTTTCCTCTACCTTTTAAAATATCATTTACAATTAATGTCTTATTGTCATTAAAAAACTTTAACAATAGTTGTTGTTCATTTTCTAATAATTCATCAGCAAACATTCTTCTTTCATCTCTTGGATTACTAATTTTAGGTTTTTTCTCTCCAGTAAAATATTGCAATAATTCATATACATCATTTGGAATATTCCAAAGTTCGTTATAACTTTTTAACCATCTTTTATCAATTTGATTAAAGCCTTTGGGGTTTGATACTAATTTTACTTGTAAGTTTTGAATATCAGTTAAACTTTTTAATTTTATTTCAATTTTTATTTCTACTTGTATATCAGCTTTAAATGAGCCTTTAACTTTTGTAGCTCGTACACTTTCAATATCAGTTAAGTTATAATCCATAGCTTGTAGCCAAAGTCCTGCAAATTCACTATTTTTCCAATTATTAAATTCTGCTACTGTAAAATCTTCATTTTTAAAACCATTTTTAGCAGTTGCTGAACCTCTATTTATTAATATTTCTTTTTCTGTCATTTTATTTACTCCTATCAATTTCATTAAATTTCTACTTATTTCTTCTATAACAGTTGATGTCATTGCATTACCTGATTGTTGTAAAAGTTTAGAATTTGATATTTTACCTTTTACTTTATTGGCATATTTTTTTGGAAAATTTTGTAACAATAGTGCTTCATATCCTGATAATTTTTTAAGTTTACCATTTTTAACATATAAAATACCATGTCGTCCTCTTCTCAATGTTGGAGTTTTTTCATGGTAAATTCTTAAATCTGATTGTCTTGTATCTATTACTGTGTAGTCTTTTGATAAAAGGTCATTTATTCTATATTTATCTTTATTATATTTATTATCTAAATATTTTAAAAAAGTTTGATATGAAGATAATCTATCATCAAAAATTAATTCTTTATCATCATCAATTAAACAATCTTCTAAATCTTTATTATCCCCACTATATTCTTTAGGAAATTCATATTTAAAATCATCATCAATTAAATCTTTTTGTATGCCTACGAAATAAATTCTTTCTCTCATTTGTGGTACACCAAAATTTAAGCTATTTAAAGTTTCATGAAATACTTTGTATCCTGCATTCTCCAATAACTCTAATACAATTTTTAATGTATTACCTTTATCATGATTGATTAAACCTTTTACATTTTCTAAAATAAAATATTTTACATTTTTAGCTTTTAGTATTTTTACTAAGCCATAAATCACCTGTCCTCGTTCTTCATCTTCTAATCCACATCTAGTACCAATTATTGAAAATGTTTGACAAGGAAAACCACCAACCATAAAATCAAAATCTGGTAAATCATCAGGATTTATTTTCATTAAATCACTATAGTTTTTTTCATCTTTGCCAAAAAAATGTCTATAAGTGATTTCTGCATCTTTATCAATCTCGCTAAAACCAAGACATTGCATACCTAAATTTTCAAGTCCAATTCTACCACCACCAATTCCAGCACAAAAATCCATAAATTTAATATTTTTCATATAAATGCTTCCAATATTTTAATATTTTACATTTTAGCTAATTATCTCTTAATCCGATTATCTTCACCCATAAAGAGATACACCACAAACACCACACCCATCCCCACCAATGAAAAGAGTACAGCACCTTGTGCATCATAGTGTTTCCAAATGACCCCTGTTACCAAAGCCCCTAATGCTCCAAAGAGTGCCACTCCTCCATAGAGTATGCCA
>JALUKJ010000386.1 GCA_027056615.1 Campylobacteraceae bacterium
ATCTCTATGATAGAGCTAAAACAGCTTGAAAAAATTGATGAAAATTACGCTTATATGGAGCTAGGAAGCTACTATAATAATGAAAATCAGAGATGGCTAGTTGTCCATAATAGAGAGTTGGAACGAAGACATTATAAAAGTACATTGAAGAGCATTGGTAGGATTAAAGAAAAGATTGATAATCACCGAGATAGAGGCATTTGAAGTGATTGAACATAAAAGATACTCAACAAGAGGTAAACCTAAAAAAGGAGCAGTAAAAGATGTTACAGAGTACAGTATATCACTCAATATTACTAGTAATTTACCAAAATTTTATGAAGAGAGAAAGAGAGATGGAATTTTTATATTGGCAACAAATGAGCTAAATGATGAGATGCTGAAATCTAAAGAGATTTTAAATGAGTATAAAAGGCATGTTTCATAAGTAGTTTACACTTTGGAACCGATGGCTTTAGCCTCGCTTATTATTTTTCGGGACTAAAGTCTCCGATTCCTAAAAAAAGTGTAAACTACTTTTCGGTAGATATGAAGGATGCCTTATAATCTAAAAAACTATATAGTACAAGTTATTTTTACACAATTTTATGATAAAATATATTTTATAAAAAAATACTAATATAAATATTTAAGGTAATTTTAAAAAAATGAAAAAATTTCTATTAACCTACTGGATGGGTATAGCTTTTCTCTTTGCAATCTTTTATTGGGAGTTGTCACCGATAAGTACAATTATCAATACTATTCAAACAGATTTCACTGCCTATTTAACCTCTTTAAGCCTACCACTTGGAATGATGGAAGAGCATAAAATCTTTATTAGCCCTCACTATGCCTTAGTTATAGAGAAAGCTTGTAACGGTATGATTCCATATCTATTCTTCTTAGCTTCTATTATGGCTTTTCCATCTAGCTTAATACACAAAGCTAAATGGGCTGTTATGGGTTACTTTTTTATTACATCAATAAATGTATTTCGTATATGGTTTGTTACTCAATTTGTTTTAGAAGAGAAGAGTAATTTCTCTTTGGCACATGACTATCTTGGTAATGGTATTTTAATTTTAGCAGGGCTAGTACTATTTACTTCGTTTGTTAAAACACGAGTAAACACTAAAGTAGTTGCTTCTCAAACTATTCCAAAAACTAAATTAAATTTCTCTAAACAACCACTGACACAAAATTTGATATAATTCCAAATAAAACTTTTGGAAAACAAATGACAGTAACTAAATACTCTGCAAATGGGAATGATTTTATTCTTATTATACGCAAAAAGAAGAAAGACCGTTCAAAATTGGCTAAACGTCTTTGTCATAGACAAAATGGTGTTGGTGCTGATGGACTTGTAGTTGTTATGCCTCACCCTGAGTATGACTTTGAGTGGGACTTCTACAATGCCGATGGAAGTCGTGCTACCATGTGTGGAAATGCCTCTCGTGCTGTTGCACACTATGCAATGGGCAAAGGTATTTCTGCTGATGGAAAAGCTGAATTTTTAACAGGTGCAGGAGTTATTCGTGCTACAGTTAATGGAAACTATGTAGTCTCAGATATGACTAAACCAACTATCTTAAGTCAAGAGATTGAAGAAGATGGGGAAACTTGGTGGTTTGTAGATACAGGTGTTCCTCATTTAGTGGCTATTCGTGACAATATAGAAGAGTTTGACTTAGAACAAGCAAAACGATTAAGAGACAAATACAATGCAAATTTAAATATTTGTAAGGTAGAAGATAACACGATTTATGTAAGAACCTATGAGCGTGGTGTAGAAGATGAAACCTTAGCATGTGGAACAGGCATGGTAGCATGTTTTCTTAGAGCCAATTTAGAAAAACTTGTAGATAATAATGTACGTGTTTTTCCTAAATCAGGAGACGAACTATATGTGTCACTCGAAGATGGAACTTTTAGGTTTGGTGGAGAGGTTACTAAAACCTTTGTGGCTGAAACTATAGATTAACTTTCTATAATATTAATATTTTGAATCCGTAGGGTTCAATAAGTACCTGACCATAATAAATGTCATATTTTAATGGGCATGTTTCATAAGTAGTTTACACTTTGGAACCGATGGCTTTAGCCTCGCTTATTATTTTTCGGGACTAAAGTCCAATGCCAATGAATTAACGAATTAATGTTTGGAATCTGTAGGTTCGATTT
>JALUKJ010000387.1 GCA_027056615.1 Campylobacteraceae bacterium
TATAGTTATATAATTCTAATAGTAAAGAAAAAAGGAAATGGAATGCAAAAAATCATCTTAGTATTACTATTTTGTTCTGTTGTTACTATGGCAAATAATGAACAAAATAATGGGAGTCTTGAGAAAAAAATATTGGTAAAAACACTAAAAGAGGTTAAAGAGTTTAAAAAAGATAAAAATCAAGAGATTAAAAGACTTAAAAATGAGTTACATCTTTTAAAAAAGAAGTTAAAAGTGACTAAACTTAAAAATAGAGAGATAAGTGCATTAAAAAAGAGATTAAAAATTAGTGAAAATAAGATTGTAGCCTATAAAAAATCTCAAAAAAAAGTAAAAAAAGAGCTTAAAGATACTAAAGAGACAGTTAGAGATTTACATGTTATGTTGAAGAAAAAGAGAGAAATTGAGATGGATGAGTATGCATTAGGAAGATACTACTATAATCACTAAACAAATTAAGGAGTTTTTGTTTTTTAACTCGTCCCCAAGCTCCAGCTTGGGGATGCCTATTGGAGAAACAATGACAAAATAAAGCTATTGAAACTTTAATATTAGGTAACGAATTAGAGAAAATTTGATGAAAAAGGTAGTTAATATCCTTTAAATAGCATTGTAAATGCTTTGATGAAACAAGATATTGAGATTTCTCGAAAGATTGCTTTTTAGTTTGCTTTTGACGAGATGACAAAAAAAGAAAAACAAAAATTCAAAGAGCTAATAGACCAATAGATAATCTCTTTACGTTGCTTGTATGAATGAGTTGGGGTTATAGCTATAAGCCAAATTCGCTATAATCTCGCCAATATAATTTTATGATACAAAAGGTAAAAATAGATGGCAATTTCAACAATCAATTCAACAGATGAGTTTAAAGCATTGGTAGCAGAGATAACAGCACAAGAGGGTTATAAAGAGGCGATGGCATTTGGTATTGCTAGAGTTGATAGAGGGCAGAAAAATGCAGACAAAGTACTTCAAGCAAACTTTGGGCTTATTAATTGGAAAGAGAACTATGGTTCATCGGCTGTTTTTGTAAAAGCACTTCAAGAGGCAGGAATAGAGGTTGATTTTTCAGGGTCTGAGTTTACTGCGACTATTAATGATGAGTTTGTTAAAAATGCAATGAACGCTTTTGCTCCTTATCTTGGTGAAGCGACAGGTGAAGCACATAAGAATGTGCAAGTAATCAAAACTTTGGCAAATATGGAAGATGTGGCTAAAAACTTTAGAATTGTTTTCTTGTTTGCAGATGAAGCTCCACAGAGTGTTGAGGCTGTCTATCTAAAACTTTATGCTCTTTCATTAAGTAAAGCAGAGCTTAGAACAGTGAATCTTAACGGTGCATTTGGAATCCTTAGTAATGTTGCATGGGTTGGAAGAACACCGTATGAGTTGGAGTATTTACGAGAAAATGAGATTGAGATGAAACTTAATGGTACTTACCCTTGTGTAGATGCTGTTGACAAATTCCCAAGATATTTACAACATGTTGTTCCTGCTGATAACACAAGAGTATTAGAGTCTTCAAAAGTAAGAATGGGAGCTCAACTAGCAGGTGGAACAACAGTTATGCCAGGGGCTTCTTATATTAACTTCAATGCAGGAACACTTGGGGCTGTAATGGTTGAGGGTAGAATCTCTAGTTCTGCTATTGTTGGTGCAGGTTCAGATGTGGGTGGAGGTGCAAGTATATTAGGTGTACTTAGTGGAACAGATGGAAATCCAATCTCTATTGGTGAAAACACACTTCTTGGGGCAAACTCAACTTGTGGTATTCCTTTGGGTGATGCTTGTATTTTAGATGGTGGTTTGGCTATCTTTGCAGGAACAAAAGTTAAAGTTGCACCTGCGCAGTTAGCACTAATTAAAGAGGCAAATCCAGAGGCAAACTTGGGGGACAAAACACTATTTAGAGCCGATGAGTTCCAAGGGCTAAATGGACTTCATTTTAGACAAAACTCAACTACTGGTGAGACTGTGGTTCGTAGAAGTACAAGAGAAGTTAAGCTTAATGAAGAGCTTCACTAGGAGTTGATATGTTAGATATAGAAAAACGTGTCTTTCTTTTGGCAATTGCTAAAAGAGAGGAGGGTGAGAGCCTTAATGATGTTTTAAAGATGCTTGTTGAGACTGGTATGTTTGATATGAAAGAGGGTAAAAAAGT
>JALUKJ010000388.1 GCA_027056615.1 Campylobacteraceae bacterium
ACGAAACCTTCCCGGGTACATAGGCTCCGGGATTCATACCCGCCTCTTTTCCCCAAGCTTAAATGAAACCGCCTTGTTCTTCAAGGATCGAATCCCTTTCAAACCTCTAGGGCCAAGGCATTTAAAAAAAGCTATGGATAGTAAGAAAAATTTTAAATTTTCAGATTTCGAGCTGGAAATTGTGGGATTATGTAAAAATTGCCAAGAAAAACATAAAACTAGCTAAAGAGACAAAATCCTTAGATAAAATCAAAAATCTATTTCAACCTATTTCTCATGTTGCATAATTCTTTTCTTGATAATCAACAACTAACGGAAAAAAATCAGCTTCTTTATTACATCATTGTTCCTTAAATCCAGCTGTTACAAATAAAACATTCCCAGAATCATCACTTATGGTAACTGATCACGATGCTAATAAAGCCAACTTTCATGTTTCAAAAGTTATAATTTTTCAACTAAAAAGAATGAGGAATTCAACCATGAAAAATATTAAACTATTTGTAGCAACAATACTACTACTTGCTTCAAACATTACAGCTTTTGCAAACGATTATGCACTTCTTGATACATATCCACTCTCAAATGAGATGAAAACTGCTAAAAAACAACAATCAATTTTAGATAATATGCACACCACTATTATTGAAGGTAAATATGATAGTCAAAAGGAGTTAAACCATCTAAAAAATAATTTTAATACTGCTCTTGAAACTCTATCTAAAGGTACAGAAGTAACTATTATTAAAAATAAAATTGAAGAGATTAAAATTCAGTGGAAACAAGATAATCATCTTTTAGATGCATCTATCAATAATGAAATGTATAAGAAAGAGGCATTTACATCACTTACTCAACTCTCGAAAAAATTAGCTTCTTTAAATAAACTTTATAAGCAATCATATACAAGATATAAACAGAACTCTATTATGAAATCTTTAGTAAGTTCATACATGAAAATGCAAGAAGCTTCTAAACCAAAATATGCATTAAATACCCCATAGAGAAAGAGAGTACGAAAGAACTTAGCTCTTTCCTCTCTAAACTCCAATAATTTCAAAAAATTGTCACAACCTAACTCAACATACCACGAACTTCATCTTCATCTATCATATCTTTGTCATATTTAACAACTGCAATATTCTCTGTTTCATTCACATAAGTCTCAACAATCGCTTCATGTTTAGCTAAATTTTGAATCTTTTCACGGTCAAAAATATCAAGTGGTAGGTAGACATTTCCACGGTTATTTGGATTTGGCATGGTGTAGACCCAAATAAACCATACAATAGCAATAGCTCCAACAAGCATAGATAGAACCATTCTGTCATAGTGTTGCATGACCCAACCAGCAAGAAGACCACCTAAAAATATACCAGTGTAGGCAAAAGTATTAGCAACTCCAAGGGCTGCCCCTTTTTGGTGAACTTTAGCAAACTTAGCAACAAAACTCTGAAGTAGTGGCTCAAACATATTGAACCCAATAAAGAAAAGCACCACACCAATACCAAAAACTAAAGGAGTAGTAGCAAAGCCCATAGCCATAAAAGCACTAAATATAATGGCAACTGAAATCATAAAGACCTCTCTACCTTTTCCATACTTCTCTCCAAAGATAGCAGCAGGAGCCATAGCAACAAAACCAAATATCATTGCAGGAAAATAGACTTTCCAAAGTTCAGCTTTTCCCCAACCAAATCCACCATCTTCAACACCATGAGTCATAACAATAGGAATAATAAAAAATGCCATAGTCATAATAGAAGAGTGAAAAAGAAAAGTAATATACATTCTAACTAATGCTTTGTCTTGAAAAACATCAAAAAATTGAGACTCATCTTCTGCATAACTGTGAACAATTTTAGGAGGTTTAGGAACAGCTGTAAAGAGTACCCCAATTGCCATTACTGAAAGAATTGCTGTTAGCCAAAAGAGTTTATCTATTCCCCAGTTTCCACCAACAATAGGAGCTACTATCATAGCTACTGCAAAACTTAGAGCAATAGTTCCACCCATAATTGCCATAGCATGGGCTCTTTGTTCCTCTTTTACTAAGTCGGCTATCATTGCTGAGACAACTGAACCAATAGCTCCTGAACCTTGTAGAAAACGCCCAATCATTAACATATATATATTATCAGACATAGCAGCAACAA
>JALUKJ010000389.1 GCA_027056615.1 Campylobacteraceae bacterium
ATTTCTAAAGAAAAATCACTCTTTACACTCTATTTTCCCTAATATCTTTATCTCATAACAAGAGAAACCTACCTCTTTTCGTGCAGAGACATTAACATGTGGTCGATGTTTTTCCAAAAGCTTATATCGTTTTAAGATATTAAAATAGATTTTTTGCTCTTTCCCCTCTATTTTACATAAATATTTAAACCAATAATCACCTTTTTGAACATGTATAATCTCTTCATTATAAATAATATGTAAAATATCAATTAAACGCTTAACAGATGGTATTTTTCTTTTATTTTCCAATCTCTTTAATATTTGAGGTGTAACATCTAAACCACTTGCTTCATAATATCTAGGAATAATTGCCATTCTATCTAAAAGATTTTTTGAAGTATCTAAAGAAGCTTCAAAAAGACCACTATGTACAGGAAAATCACCATAGCTAAATCCTAACTCTGTAAGAAGTGATTCAAGCATTAAGTAGTGTCTAATCTCATCAAGAGCAACTTCTAACCAATCAATTTTATACTGTTGATTCATATTAGGATAACGATAGACGGCATCTAGTGCTAAATCAATAGCTGAGTACTCAATGTGTGCAATAGCATGTACTAAAGAGGCTAAACCTTTAGGTGTATCAAAATCTTTACGTGTTACTAATTTATTTGGTTTTACAATTTTGCACTTTTTAGCATAAGAGGGAGTTTCAAACTCTACAGGGGTAAAAGGTTGGGGACTTGTCAATTCATTTTTGCTACAATACTCCAAACATTCTCTTGTCAATTTTTCTTTTATATCAATTGAGTCATTTATAATGGCTTCTTCTAACATTTTATATAAATTCATGACAAGATTATACCAAAGGATTTACAAAATGGAGATAAAAATACAACCAATGGGGCAGACCCAAACTAATTGTTATATTGTTACCATAGACAACAAAGATTTAATTATTGACCCAGGGATGGGTGCAACTGGTTGGGTACTTAAAAATAGCAAAAATCCTATTGCTATTTTAAATACACATGGACATTATGACCATGTGTGGTCAAATAGGGAATTAAAAGAGAAGTTGAAGATTCCTATCTATATTCAAAAAGATGATGAGTTTATGTTGACAAAGTGTCCATTAGGTCAAAATACTCCTCCTAGCAAAGCTGACTATTTAGTAGATGGAGATGAAGAATTAGATATAGAAAATATAAAAGTTAAATATCGACACTTTGCAGGACATACCCCTGGAAATTCAATTATTGAAATAGGAGATGTTTGGTTTTCAGGCGACTTTATCTTTGAGAGTTCAATTGGTAGATGGGATTTTCCATTCTCTTCAGGCGAAGCAATGGTTAAAAGTTTGGAAAAAGCAATGAAGATAGAGAAAGATTTTACTCTCTATCCAGGTCATGGAGTATCTACAACTCTAAAAAAAGAGCAAAAAAGATTACCACTTTGGATAGACTATATTAAAAATAACTCTTAAGAGTTATCTGTTTTCTCATAAGAGAACTTATACCCTCTTCGTCGAACGGTATGAATAACTTGAAATCCTAAAATACTTTTAAGTCGCTTTCTAATTTGATTAATTGCCACTTCAACGGTATTGTCACTAACATATTCAGGCTCTTCCCAAAGTGCATTAATAATCTCATCTTTAGAGAAGACTCTATCTTCACGTAGTGCTAAATATGCCAATATATCAAAAGTTTTTCCATTTAAAGAGACAATTTTATCATCATACTCAATTTTTTTATTAGCAATATCAATAACCAATTTACCAACATCTATATGAGTTCCAAAAAGTTTTCTCATATTTGATAAGACTCTAACTGCAATCAATTCAGGAGAATCAATAAAGTTAACAATAACATCGTCTACACCTAAAGCAAAAAGTCCTACTTGATTTTTTTCATTAGGAGTTACGACAATAATTTTAGTCTCTCTCTTTTTCTTTTTAACTTCATTGCTGTATTTTTCTAAGGTATATTTTTCACCTTCATCAACAATAATGATTAATTCATAATGTCGAAAGTCTGTAAAGTTGGTTGCATCATACAAATCTCTTGCTGAATCAACGATACAGATAAAATATTTTTCCAGTTCAAATTCTAACTCTTTAATGAATTCGTCATCAAACCCAATGGTTAATATTCTCATCTTTATCCTAGTA
>JALUKJ010000390.1 GCA_027056615.1 Campylobacteraceae bacterium
TAAATCACCCCATCTTTCACTCCTAATAGAGTTATACCCCCACCATGAGAGCTGACATATCCACTCACTTGTGGAAGAGCATTTTTTACAGCATAATAGAGTTCTTCATCTGAAAATGGTATCATAACAAGTCTCCTTTTATAATTTAAAGTTATAATAATTATTCAAATTGATTATAATATTATTATCCTTAAATAAGAGTAATATACTCCTATTTATTTTAAATAATACACCTCCTTTTAAGACTTTTTGATTAAAATCCACATAAAAAGAGTCATTAATGTACCAAATAGATAACCCCAAAAATAACTATAAAAATGTTTTTTTATAGTTTAGCTCGTTCCCATCCGTCCTCGGTGGGAATGCAGATAGAACTATAACTACTAAAACTTTTCCATTCCAATAAAGCATACTTTATTTAGTATTGTAACTTTTTTATAGTTAGGAGTTTGATTTTGTTATTATTACTCTCCTATGCATTCCCACCGAGGACAGTGGGAACGAGCTAAAAATCTGCCTTGTACCTGTACCTTTTTCTTATCGTTAAATTTGGGTTTACTTAGCGTGAACGGTACTAATTTTCCTACTTCTAGGTATAGGCCGACTTTCATCACTCCTATAACCTTAAACTAATATAAAAAGAGATAATCTAAAACAGCTTAAAAGCCCATAATTTAGGACTTTAAATTAAATATTAAAAATATTTTACTTTATTATTGTTTTTGTATTCTCTAATTATATATTAATAATTATGCTTATTGTTAATATAATAGTTCTTATTTGCAAGAAAAAAGATATTCTTAATAAAATATTAAAAAAATAATTAGTATTTTTTAGAATACTAAAGGAACAAAAAAGTCTTGCAAAAAACTTAGAATACTTATTTTATGGGATTTGAATAAATTATATAGATAAAAAACCATTTATTTTACTTTAAGTATTTAGATGTGATGGAGATTTTCTTTTATATTAGTTTAAGGTTATAGGGGTGATGAAAGTCGGCTATAGGGCTAGATGATTTTTCCAACAGTAGTATGAATTTGATTATTGAGATTGCTCTAGAAGATAAGAGACCTGTCTATACTGCTATACAGACAAACTTAGTTTCATTTGGACTTTTTTTCTCATTACACAACTCCAATTGTGTAACGAATATTAAAGTAAATGATTTTATAGGTTGAGCATTTATTTGTCTAAAAGAGGAGCATTTTTAGGATTATTTGCTTTTGCTAGAGCGACCAATCCACCTTTTAAAACATGAATTTTCTTAAATCCAATTCTTTTTAAACCAATCGCAGCTAAAGTGGCTCTTGTACCAGAATGACATATAACAACAATGGGCTTTTTTGTTGGGAGTTTATCTAAATTTTCTTTTTTAAATAAATCTTTAATAGGAATATGTAAAGAGTTTTTTCCAGAAAGAGCAATGACTCCTGCTTCGCCTATTGTTCGTACATCTAAAAGAGTAACATTCTTATCTCTTATCATCTTCATAGTGTCATTAGCTTTAACAAAAAGCTTTGAATCTGCACATGCTTTTTGTGTCATGTGAGAATAAAAATTCTTAAGCTCTTCAGCTTTTGTTGCATCGTATGCCATTGCATTTGTACTTAATACTGCGAGTGTTAATGTTGAAAGAATTATCTTTTTCATGTTTATCCTATTTTATTTTTAAATTATAACTTTAAATTATAATAATTATTTTAATGTATTATACTGTTCTCTTTATTAAATAAGATTTAATCTATCCTGCTTTAGCTCGTTCCCACCGAGACGGCAATGCCAATGAAATAAGGAATTAATATTTGGAATCTGTAGGTTCGATTTTATCGAACAGACTGTTTTATGGGCTTTGATTTTGTGTTCGATGAAATCGAACCTACAGGATTTGAGCTTATTTCATTGGCATTGCCGAGACGGTGGGAACGAGTGAACTTGACTTACAAATAGCTATATAGCAGAAGTTAGTGTCCTCGACACAAACTATCAACCGACAAGAAAAACCTACAAATATCTATAAAATAGTATAAAAAATCTGTAAACCTAAACTTCATCGTTTGAGTGGCACTTGATAGCCACTCTTTACCTGCATCACTATTCCACTTCAAGTAGAGATACTATTACTCTCATATTGAAGAGTTCTATTTAATAGAAG
>JALUKJ010000391.1 GCA_027056615.1 Campylobacteraceae bacterium
TGTTTATATTTGTAAATAATTCTAAAATTTCATAAACTATAATTTTTTTTATTAGGTTTTAATTTAACTTAATAGTTAACATGTTACAATCTATTAAAAAAAAGGAAATAGGAAGTAATTATGAATAATGACTTGATGAAAATTGTAGAAGAGACCAAAAAACTTAAAACACTTGTGTTAGAAGATGAGCCAGAGACAAATGAGTTAATGTGTACCACACTTAAAAACTTTTTTGCAGATGTCTACTCAGCAACTGATGCAACCTCTGCAATGCAAATGTTTGAACAACATAGCCCTGATATTATCTTTATTGATATTATCTTACCAGGTAAAAGTGGTCTAGAGGTAGCTAAAGAGATTAGAGAGATTAACCCTAAGCAAATTATTGTAGTTGTATCTGCAAGTAATGACATGGGAAATATCTCAGAAGCTGTAAAAATTGGAGTAAATAATTTTATTAGAAAACCAATTGATACAGATAAGATGATTGATGTTCTAAAAGACATTGTTGCCGATATTAAAAAGCAAAAGAAAAATAGAACTAAAATATTCTCTATTACACTTCCACTTGATTTGTATGAGCAAGTTGATACAGATGCTAAGAGTGAGAGTATTTCAAAAAATGCTATGATTATTAGAGCGTTAAAACACTTCTATAATCTATAAATTATAGCGAGGCTTCCTCGTTCCCACCGTCTCGGCAATGCCAATGAATTAAGGAATAAATATTCAAAAACTGTAGGTTCGATTTCATCGAACGGATTGTTTTATAGACTTCAATTTTTTGTTCGATAAAATCGAACCTACAGGATTTGGGCTTAATTCAATGGCATTGCCGTCTCGATGGGAATGCATAGAAAAGTTTTTTTGTAAAATAAATTTTAATATGCATTCCCAAGCTGAAGCTTGGGAACGAGAGAACTTGCATTTTCGGAATCGGCGTGTTTACACCCGAACTATTTTATTTAGATAATCTTATTCTAACTGACTCTTCATGAGCTGTTAACCCCTCTGTATTTGCAATTAAAGCACAAGCCTCACCAATCTCATTTAACCCTTGTTGTGTCATTGATATAATAGACGACTTCTTTAAAAAATGGTCAACACTTAATGGTGAGTAGAATTTAGCTGTTCCCCCTGTTGGTAAGGTATGGTTTGGACCTGCAATATAGTCACCTATTGGTTCAGGTGTATACTCACCTAAGAAGATAGCTCCTGCATGTTTTATTTGACCTAACAACTCCATTGGATTAGATGTTACTACCTCTAAGTGTTCAGGAGCAATCTGATTCATTAAATTAATTGCTTCATCCATTGTTTCAGTTATAATAATTGCTCCACGCTCTTCAATAGATTTTCTTGCAATCTCTTCACGAGATAAAGTCCCTAAAAACTCCTCTATTTTAGAAGCTACTTTAGGGGCTAAAGTTTCATCGGTAGTAATTAAAATAGACGAAGCCATCTCATCATGCTCTGCTTGTGAAAGTAAGTCAATGGCTAAGTAGTCAGCTCTTGCTGTTTGGTCGGCTAAAATTCCAATCTCACTTGGTCCTGCTATCATGTCTATATTTACTTCACCATAAACCAATTTTTTAGCTGTTGCTACAAAAATGTTCCCAGGTCCTGTAATAACATCTACTTTAGGTATGGTCTCTGTACCATAAGCCATAGCCCCAATAGCTGAAGCTCCACCTACTTTAAAGACTTTAGTTACTTTACACAAGTGACACGCTGCGAGAAGTAGCTCATTGAGTTCATTATCAGGAGCAGGAGTACAAACTACTATCTCCTCTACCCCAGCTACAATGGCAGGAATAGCATTCATAAGTAGTGATGATGGGTACGCAGCCTTACCCCCTGGAATGTAAAGCCCAGCAGAGTCAACAGATGTTACTTTTTGACCCAACATATTTCCATTTTTCTCAAAATCAAACCATGACTTTGGCATAAGTTTTTGGTGATAGTTCTCAATTCTATCATAAGCCAAGTGTAACGCTTCTCTAAGTGTTGGGTCAATGTTATTATATGCCTCTTCCATAGACTCCACAGAAACTTCTAACTCTTTATCATCTTTTGGTTCCCATCTATCAAACTTACTAATATGCCCTTTTAATACACCATTACCCTCTGTTTTAATCTCATCAAGTAACCCCTTAACAATAGTAGTTACACCATCAATATCCATTGCACCACGTTTTAAAAGTTCATCAAATTCACTTTGAAAATTATCATCTTTTGTACTAAATATCTTCACCATACTTCCTTATATAACGAGCTAACATACTCTCATTACCCATCAAGCCACCTTGATGAATATAGAGTGTTGGTTTCTCAAAAATTTGTGGGTTCTCTAACAGTGTTATCCACCCCTGTGGGTCATAGAGCAAATCAAACTCAATACCCATTTTGTCTTGTAATTCTAGCCAAATTTTATAAGAGTCTCTATACAACTTTCCAAAGTGCCGTTTTTTGCTTGGGACTAATATTTTAGGATGAAGATTCTCATCCTTTTCTAACATCAAAAACTGCTCTTTTAAATACTCACTATCCCCAACACAAGGAACAGTATAAACATTACACTTAGGGGACATTGGTTTTGTCTCGAAAAGAGATGAAACCTGTGTCCCCGTAAAACCAAGCTCAAACTGCCAAAAAGCTTTCTGCAAAAAAAGAGCCGTAGTCCCAGTACCAGATGGCAAAAATACATTCAATTCATCAAAGCCTTGCTCCTCTTTCCACTCTAAAATCTCTTGGGCTAAAACCTTTAAGCCATACTCAGCCTCTTTTTGTCTACCACCCTCCTCTATAAATAACTCATTTTCTGTCGGGATGGGGGCAATCCGACCTACGTGAATTTTCATTCCATTTTTTAAAGCATATTTATAGTTTCCATTTGGATTATCTTGTAGATAAGAGGAGATATGCTTCACATAGTAATCATACTTCCACCCTCTTAACTTTGCTAAAACAGAAAGCGAATACATAGCATTAGATTGAGATGACCCATAAGATATAACTCTTTTAATATTAGGAAACTCATTTTCTAAAAAGTAGTGAAACTTTCGTGCTTTATTTCCAGAAAACTCTTTTGAGAGTAGGTCATCACGTTTAATATAAATAGTTTGGTTATAAAACTCTTTAGTTTCTATAGGTGACTTTTTCATAATGAGATTATAACAAAATTGACCAATATCAACGCTATTTATAACACAAAACCCTATAATACAAAAATCTGAATTTAATGGAGAACAAATTAATGATTATTTCAAGCTATATGAGAGCCGAACATAGAGAGTGTGATGAGCTATTTACATCGGCAGAAAAATCAGTTATAGAGGGAAACTTTGAACAAGCAGAGAAACAGTTTTTACTATTTTCAAACGATACTCTTACTCACTTTAAAAAAGAGGAAGAGGCTCTTTTCCCTACTTTTGAAGAGGTTACAGGCAGTAGTGAAGGACCAACAAGAATGATGCGTTATGAACATGAGCAGATGCGAGGGCTTATTGGTAAAATGGCAGGAGCAATTGAAAATAAAGACAAAGATGCTTACCTATCTATTGCCGAGTCAATGATGATTCTACTCCAACAGCATAATATGAAAGAGGAGCAGATGCTATATGCAATGTGTGATAGAACCATTCCACAAGATAAAAAAGAGTCCATTATAGAGACTATGAAAACTATAGAACTATAGAGATGAAAAAGTTTTTTTTAGATGCAAGAGAGTTGGCTCACCCTGAGCCACTTAGAATCTCATTAGAGTATATTAAAGAGATGTCAAGCAATGACTACTTATATATGCTTAATATAAGAAAACCTATTCCCCTTTTAGAATTGGTAAAAGATAAAGGGTACAAACTATTTACCCATGAAGATAACAATAAAAATTGGCATATAATTATTAGCAAAAATCCTCAAAAAAATTTAAAAGAGTTACTAAATGTTTAATCAAGGTGGACTATCTCTCGACCAAGCACCTCCACTTTCGGTAGTGCTTCGCTTTTTTGTAACAGCCTCTATTTTTGGTATTTTATTAGGGCTTTTTCTACTCTTGCAAAGTCTAAACATAACTACACTCTCCTCTTATAGTACACAACTTATTGTTATTCATACTCTATCTTTAGGAGTTATGGCATCTTTTATGTTAGGAGCATTGTTTCAGATGTTACCTGTTTTAGCAGGAGTGGTTATTAAAACACCAACTACAAAAGCAATGATGGTACATGGTCTTTTAACTGTAGGGGTTTTAACTCAACTATTTGCCTTTGGCATTAGCAGTAATTCTCTTCTTTATTTTTTAGCCTCTGCTTACCTTGGCTCGGCACTATTTTATGCAATCTATTTAATGTTAAAAGAGTTAATAAAAATCAGAACACACTCTAGTTCTTCTAAGGGAATTCTCTTTGCACTTATTAGCCTTATATTTACTGTAATCTTTGGAGTATATCTACTACTTACAGAGGGTGGATTTATTAATGGAATAGATTTTAGTCAAATAAAAGAGCTTCACTACTCTTTTGCTCTTTTTGGTTGGGTTAGCTTACTTATTGTATCTGTATCATTTCAAGTAATTGAGATGTTCTATGTAACTCCTAGCTACCCTAAAAGCATAAGTAAATACCTAAGTGTAACTATTTTAGGTCTACTTCTTTTAAAAACTATTTTAATACTTTTTGGCTATCCAACTACTCTATTAACCATCACCATTACGCTACTCTTTTTAGCCTATGCTACTGTAACTATTGACCGATTAACTCAAAGAAAACGACCAGTAGCAGATGCTACAGTATGGTTTTGGCTATTGGGTATGGCTCTTTTTATTTTGAGTATGACCATTACACTTATTGGCTCATTTTTAACCATAAGCTCAACACTTCAACACTTAAGCTATATAGCCTTTATTGGTTTTACTCTTAGTATTGTCTTTGCTATGATTTACAAAATTGTCCCTTTTCTAACATGGTTTCACCTATCTAACCAAGGCTATATGGAAGCCCCAATGATGCATGATGTTATTCATCCTAAAAAGGCAAAAATTCATTTTTATATTCATGTTACAACAATATTTATTTGGATATTAACAATCAAACTCACTATATTAGGTAGTCTACTTCTAACTATTTCATTTAGTTGGCTATTTTATAATTTGATTTTTGCTATTAAGAAGTATGTCTATACACAGAAGCATTGTGAGAAGATTGAGTGGTAATTATATATTCCCACCGAAACGGCAATGCCAATGAATTAAGGAATAAATATTCAAAAACTGTAGGTTCGATTTCATCGAACGGATTGTTTTATGGGCTTCAATTTTTTGTTCGATAAAATCGAACCTACAGGATTTGGGCTTAATTCAATGGCATTGACCGAAACGGTGGGAAAAATAAAAAAGTTATTAATTCCTATCCAAACAGTTCAAGTCAGAAAAGGCTTTTTCAAGTCTTTTTACAACAGATAGTTCACCCTCTCTTAACCACTTTCTAGGGTCATAAAACTTCTTATTTGGTCTGTCTTCACCCTCTGGGTTTCCGATTTGTCCTTGTAAATAGTCGTGATATTGGTTAACATAGTTACGTACACCATCCCAAAATGCCCACTGGGTATCGGTATCTATATTCATTTTAATCACACCATATGTAATCGCTTCTCTAATTTCTGATAGTGCAGAACCTGAACCACCATGAAATACAAAGTTTACAGGTTTTTCAACAGTATTAAACTTCTCTTGAATATACTTTTGAGAGTTATCCAAAATACTTGGAGTAAGTACAACATTTCCAGGCTTATAAACACCATGAACATTTCCAAATGATGCTGCTATGGTAAACATTGGTGAAACCTTTAAAAGCTCTTCATAAGCATAAGCTACCTCTTCTGGTTGAGTATAAAGTAAAGCATTGTCTACTTCGGTATTATCTACACCATCCTCTTCTCCACCTGTAACACCTAATTCAATCTCAAGGGTAATTCCAATTTTACTCATACGCTCTAAGTAGCTTTTACATGTAGCTATATTCTCTTCAATTGGCTCTTCTGAAAGGTCAATCATGTGTGAAGAGAAGAGAGGTTTACCAAAAGCTTCAAAGTGTTTTTCACTTGCATCCAATAAACCATCTATCCAAGGCAATAACTTTCGTGCTGCATGGTCTGTGTGTAAAATAACAGGTACACCATAAGCCTCTGCAACAGTATGCACATGCCCTGCTCCTGCAATAGTTCCAAGAATAGCTCTTTTGTCACTGGGCATCCCTTTACCTGCATAAAACTCTCCACCACCATTTGAAAACTGAATAATAACAGGAGAGTTTACTTTAGAAGCAGATTCTAAAACAGCATTTATAGATGATGTCCCCACAACATTAACAGCAGGAATAGCAAAGCCCTCCTCTTTTGCAATTGCAAAAAGTTCTGAGACTTGATTTCCACTCAAGACACCACAAGGTAAACTATCTAATACTTTTTTACTCATTTCGATTTAACCTTAAATATTTTTTTGTTATTTTACACTAATATCTGCTGTTTTTTTCAATTTTTTACTTAAATTTTCTAATTTTATCTTAAACCCTTCCATACGAAGAGCTTTTACAATTTGAGGTTTTACCTTTTTATAAGGAATCAAACTCTTCTGCTTTTTATCTTCTAAATAAATTACATGATAACCAAACTGAGTTTTAACAGGTTGAAAAGTAATTGTTCCTTTTCTTAAATTAAAAGCAGCTTCTGAAAACTCTGGTACCATCTGGTCATAGACAAACCAATCAAGTTCACCACCATTTTTAGAGCTAGGACCTGTAGACTCACTCTTTGCTAGTTCTATAAATTTTTTACGAATATTTTTACTATGTTTGAGTTTAGCAATAATAGTAATAGCATCTGATTCTCTTGTTACTAAAATATGACGCACCTTAACAGAAGCTGGTTGTGTAAATTTTTCAATATTGGCTCGGTAATATCGTCTAGCAGCAATATCACTTATAGCAATCTCTTCTACCTTCTCTTTCATCCAAAAATCAAGTAAAAGATTCTCTTTTAACTTTTTAAGTGCTTCTTGATAGAGAGGATTCTGCTCAATATGCATTTTTTTTGCATCTTCTAAATAAAGTCTCCGTTCAATCATCTGATTGACTACTGCTTTTTTTTGAAACTCTGTTAAAGTGTCATAGGTCATTCCAGGAATACTCTTAATAACAAATTCATTGACCTCTTTTTTGG
>JALUKJ010000392.1 GCA_027056615.1 Campylobacteraceae bacterium
AATCAGATTAGACTTCCAACTTTTTTAGCACTCTTTTTAGCATTTGTTTTAGGTGTGGTTGTGACCTACTTTTTTAAATATCTACCAAAAGTAAACATCTGGAAGCCAAAAGGAAGAAGCTTTAGAGGTGATGAGGCGTTGAAGATACTCTACCCAAAAATGAGTGAGAGTCAAGAGGTTGAGGAGATGGTACGAAAGCTATATGCTATTAAAAATGGCAATAGAAAAATAGAGATAGACAAGCAACAGCTTAAGGCATTGCTTGAGAAGTATAGGGAGGAGCAATGAGAGTTACTAAAAATAGCACAAAATAAACATTTTGCAATATCTATACTCATATATTAGGATATAATTATGAGCAAGTAACCCTGAATAATAAATTAATATATATTTTAATTATTAAAATAATATAGTTTTATATATTAAATTTATTATTATAGAACCATATACATCTTAGAACATCTAAGACAGTTCTTATGAGTATTAACATACAAAAATGTTTTCATAGCTAGTTTTAAGTTCACAAACACCATAAAATGGTAAAACCTACCTGTTTTTAAGAGTAAAGATTGTACTGCTCTTTTGTCTCTAATTGTTAATACTCGTGATATTATATTAATAATTTGCTTAAATTCTAATTAATTAGAATTTAAATTTCTAGCAATATTTATATAATATTATTAATTATCACTAAAATTGAGATAAATATTTAAGACACTATTATATCAACACAGGCATTTAAAGTATATCATGTAACCTATTGGCTTCACTCATCCATTGGTGGAGTTCTTCCCATTTTTCTTCTTCTATAAGCTTTTGACAGAGTTGCATCTCTGCATTAAATGTAGTTATGGACTCTAAAAGATTCTCTCTATTTTGCCGAAAAATATCTTCCCACATAGTAGGTGACGACTTAGCAATACGACTCATACTTGCAAAACCACCTCCTGCAAGAGCTAAAATGCTTCTTGGGTCTTCTTGTTTCATAACGGCATTGGCTATAGCATACGAGACAGCGTGGGGCATGTGGGAGATAAGAGCAGCGTGACGGTCATGCTCTTTGGCATTCATAAAGACAATTTTTGAGTCAATATCTCTAAAGAGGTTAAGAGCAATCTTTTTTTGATGCTCTCCACTCTTCTCTATATCACAAACTACCATGGTTTTGTCAATATATAACCCCTCAATGGCTGCTTTGGGCCCAAAGTTTTCAGTTCCTGTCATTGGGTGTGCTGTTACAAAATTTTGACGTATAGCTAAAGGAATAGCATTTGAGATTTTCTCTTTACTACTTCCAAAGTCAATAATAGTACATTGTTTATTAACATCTGTTAGCTCTTGAGCAGTAGCGATGATTGCATCAACAGGAATGGTTAAAATAATTATATCACAAGATTTTATTGCTAAAAACTCATCAACAATATGGTCAATAAGGTTTAATTGTAATGCTTCTTTTTTATGAGAATCATTATGGTCATAACCAACTAAAGTATATTTTGTAGATGCTTTTTTTAAGGCTAATCCTAATGAACCACCCATTAGACCAAGACCCACAATTCCAATTTTCATAATAAACTCTTTAAATTTTTGGTGGATTATAGCACTTTTTTAGTGAAATATAGATACACTAATATCTATTTATTAACATAGATAAACAATCGAAGGAATAATAAACTTTATGAAAAAACTTTTTACTTTATCTGTTGGATTAAGTTCCATACTTCTTGCTCAAAATATCACCTCTATTAAATACAATGGTTTACTTCATCTCTCTGAAGACATGGCAAATGAAGTCTCTAAAATTCATGTTGGTGACCCATTTGATATTATGAAAATTGATGAATCAATAAAAAAGTTTTATGACCAAGGTTATTTTTCAGATATTGTTGTATCTCTTACTCCAGAGGGAGGACTTGTCTATTCATTTAAAGAGAAAGCCGTAATTTCAAAACTTCAGATGAATGGTTATAGTTCTGACGATGAGCAAGAGTCACTTTTTATATCTATGGGATTGAGAAAAGGTGACCTTTATGATGCTAGAAAAATAGAAAAGGCTAAAAAGAAACTTATAAAACAAATTGAGGCTGAGGGGTATTATGATACCATAGTTGAAGTAGAGGTTGAGCCTAAAGAGGATAGTATAGCACTTGTTTTTAATGTTAATAAGGGTGAAAAAATATATATTGATAAGATAGATTTTGCAGGGGCTAAAAAATTAGATAGAGATGATTTAGAAGATGCTTTAGCAAATAAAGAAGAAGATTTTATGGGATGGTTCCCTGGGTTAAATAATGGTGTTGCACATTTAGATCAACTGCCTTATGATGGAATGAGAGCTAAAGATGTATATATGCAACATGGATACTTAGATGCAAGTGTCTCTGACCCATTGATGCGTGTAGATGAAGGCTCTTATAAAGCAGATATCTCTTATCAGATTAAAGAGGGAGAAAAGTATAGAGTTAGTGATATTTCAATTGTTGGTGATGTAGATGAATTAAATTTAGAAGATATAAACGATAATCTTCAAGTAATTAAAGGTAAAATTTTTAATATTGCTAAAGCAAGAAAAGATAAAGCTTATATAAAAGAGCAGATTGCCAATTTAGGGTATGCTTATGCAAGAGTAGAAGAGCGTTTTCATAAAAATAAGCAAAATCATACAGTCTCATTACAATATATAGTTAGAAAAGGTAAAAAAGTATATATTAATGATGTAATTATCTCTGGAAACCATACAACAAAAGATAGGGTTATTCGTAGAGATGTCTATTTGGCACCTGGTGACCTTTTTTCTATGACCGAATTAAAAGAGTCTAAAAATACTCTAGGAAGAAGAGGGTACTTTGAAAAAGTTGATATTGAACAAGAGCGTGTAGATGACCAACATATTAATCTTTTAGTTAAAGTAAAAGAGACACCAACAGGAAGTATACAGGCTGGTGGTGGTTATGGTTCTTACCAAGGGGCAATGCTATCTGCTTCTGTTTCAGATAGAAATGTTTTAGGCTCTGGGATTAATTCTGCTATATCATTTGATGTTTCTAAAATCTCAGTAAACTACTCTTTATCTTTTACCAATCCTCGTATTTGGGATAGTGACTATAGTTTTGGTCTTAACCTATATAGGAGTGATTTCCAATATATAACTTATGACCAAAAGAGTACTGGTGCAGGGGTTAATCTTGGTAAACAGTTAACGCATAATCTTTTTGGTTCATTGAGTTATCAATATAGTAAAAATGAAGCAACAGAAGTTGATAATAGTTCTAATGTTTTAGCTACACAAGATTATTACTCTATCTTCTCTCCTAAAGATTCAAACTATGCTAAGAGCATGTTCTCTATGGGATTAAGCTATGATAGTACTGATGACTTTTATATTCCACGTGAGGGAATTATTTTAGGTGGAACATTAGGATATGCTGGAGTTGGTGGTGACCAGAAGTTTATTGAGGGGACAGGTAGATTTGGTGCTTATTATGGACTTGAAGATATAATTGACTATGACCTTATTTTACGTTATAAAGTTAGAGTAAGAGCATTGGCAAATAGAGGAGAAATTGCTCTTCCTGAAAAGCTATATATGGGTGGTATAGGTAGTGTTAGAGGTTATGAATCTTACTCAATTACACCATTTACTCTTGATAGTAATGGAAAACGAAAACTTAAGGGTGGTACGAAAAGCTTAGTTAACACAGTAGAGGCTAGTATTCCTCTCTCTAAAGCAGCAAAAATGCGTTTAGCATTTTTCTATGATTATGGTATGATTGGACAAAATAAATTTAATGATATTACAAAAGAGGGCTATGGAGTATCTTTAGAGTGGCTGTCACCAATGGGACCAATTAACTTAGTATTTGGTAGAGCAAGAAACCCTGAAGCACTAGATAGAACCTCAAACTTTGAATTTACAATGGGGCAAAAATTTTAAGAAGTTAAAAATCTTATAGGAGTTTTAGATTCTATAAGGTTTGAGTTCTCTAAAAAGAGACCTTCTCTAACACCAACGGCAGAGCTAATTACCGTTTGGGTTTGAATCTTATCTAGTACTTTTTTCCAAATTAAAGTACCCTCTCTAATAGTATCTAGTCTATTTTTAGAGACTCCAAACTCTTTTAATAATTTATTGTTAGAGAGTACTATTTTGGAAAAAAACTCTTTATAATCTTCATATTTATAGCTAAAGTTGTGAAGAGTTTTATCTTCCTCTACTTGAAATTTCATAATAACCTTTGAGAGACTTCTTGCTGTTCCTCCAATAGCTATAGCAGTAGAAGAGATAAAGTGCTTAGGAAGATTATTTAATGCTTGATTAATATATTCCTCTATTCTCTCAATAGATTCTACTCTATCTGAAAAAAGCTCTTTTAATCGAACTGTTCCAAGGTCTAAAGAGTAGGTATCTACAATTTTTGAATCTTTAATAAGTCCAATATCTGTAGAACCTCCACCAATATCAATGCTGATTCCATTATCTACAGGAAGGAGATGTAGAGAGGCTAATGCACCATAGTATGCCTCTTTTTTACCATCAATAATATTAATGTCTATATTTAGTTCTTTTTTTATGTAGTTTACAAACTCTTGACCATTAGGAGCATCACGAAGTGCCGAAGTAGCAACACAGATAGTTTTATGAAGATTTGGATATTTGATTATTTGTGATTTAAAGGATTTTAGTGCTTGGTATGCACGTTGGAGAGGAATATCTTGAAGGTATCCCTCCTTTAAATAAGCTCCCTCACCAATTCTAACTTTAGATTTCTCTTCATAGATAAGCTCAAAGGAGTTAGAAGTAAGTTGTTGATAGATAACAACTCTAGCTGAATTTGAACCAATATCAATAACAGCTATATGGGGGTAATACATAGGTTTAGAGTTCTTGCTCTAGTTGAGAAAATTTAAATTTTAACTCCTCTACACTCTCTACATTGTCAGGGTCAGAACTAATACAATCAACAGGACAAACAGCAATACATTGTGGTTCATCATAGTGTCCAACACACTCTGTACAACGGTCTGGGTCAATAAGATAGATAGGGTCATTCTCCTCGATAGCCTCGTTAGGACACTCTTCTCTACATGCGTCACACGCAATACATTCGTCTGCAATTAATAATGCCATTTATATACTCACTTATAGTTTATTAGATAAGTACCTATTAGGAACTCAATTGATTTATAACTTATCTAAGCTTACGCTTTATTTAAAATATGGGGTTATTTGAAGAAGATTGAGATTAAATGTTGAATGAAACATCTAATCTTTTAGTAAAAATCGATTTATAGGAAAGGCAATACTTGCTATTGCACCTTTTCTATCAGTTCTGTTTTTAATAGAAATTGTTACACCCATAGACTCTGCAGCATTTTTAGCTAAGAAGAGACCTAGACCAGCTCCAGTTGATTTTAAAGAACGTTGAAAAGGAGCGAAGAGGTCTTTACTTTCATCAATTCCTTCTCCTTCATCTTTAATCTCAACAATAAAATTATCAGGATCCATACGGGTATCTAAACTTACTAAACCACCTTTTGGGGTAAATTTTAGGGCATTTTGTATGAAATTTTGAAAAATTTGCATAAAAAGGAGAGGTTGAACATTAATCCTAAAGTGAGGAATATCAAAATGATAGATAAAATCTCTCTCTTGTGAATGAGCTAAAAGTTCATACTCCTCACATTTATTTGCCATAAGTCGTATAAGGTTAAGTCGTTCTGGTTGCTCAAATTGAGCTCCTTCTGCTCGTCCAAACTCTAATAGATTATGTATCATGGCATTAAGTGTATCAATTGACTCAATATTTTGCTCTAAAGCTTCACGTACTCTATCCTGCTTTTTATATTTCATAAGTGTAATTTGATTTTTCAAACGCATAACAGCTAGTGGGGTTTTTAACTCATGTGCTGTACCAATATATAGTTCTTGTCTATACTTAATAGAGGTTCTAACTTTAGTAATAAGCAGATTGACACTATCAGCTAATGTCTCAAATTCAGAAGGAAGCCCTTTTGTATTAATTTCATCAAGAAGATTATCATGCATATCTATAAATTGATGAGTCAATGTCTCTAATGGAGCCATAATTTTTTTAGATAAGAGAGAAGAGTAGTAGATAATAAATAAAATACCTGCTATAAGTATAAATGTTACTATATAGTACATAGTTGTAATATATTTAGACTCTTGTGTAATATCTCGTTGAATTTCTAAAAGCATTTTATCATTAAGAAAAGACTCTTTTAAAAGATAAAACTCTTTATCACCTTTTTTTAGAGGTTTAATAGTTGAATCTAAATGTTCTTTAGTGTAATTTTTTGATATTTTAATTTTATAAGGAGAGAGTCTATTTAATAGAGATACATCATGTTTAGAGTTATATTCATCTTCTACCGAGTAGTCAAGTGAAATATGTTGAGCTTCTGTTTTTAATTCATTTTTAATATGCCCTATAATACTAGCATAAAAGTAGGTTGATAAGCTTACTAGAACAATAAGGAGCATAGCTATCATTCCGATAGCTAACTCAATGGTAAATCGTTCTTTTAAGCTCCTTTTGGAAAGCAAAATCTATAACCTCTTCTTCGTACTGTCTCAATAGTTGTAATATTTAATGGTTTATCCATTTTTTGTCTAATTTGGTTAATTGCAACCTCAATAACATTTGGAGTTACAAGCTCTGGTTCTTCCCAAATTGCATCAAGAAGTTGCTCTTTTGATACAATTTGGTCTTTATGCATTGCTAGGTGAGTTAATACTTCAAAAGGTTTTCCTTTAAGTTCAATTTCTGCACCTTCGTAGATAATTTTCTCCTCTTCAGGGTTAATAATTAAATCATCTACTTCAATAATATTTGAACCACCAAATCTTAGTTTGGCTTCAATTCTTGTAGTTAAAACCTCAAAGTCAAAAGGTTTTCTAATGTAATCATCTGCACCAGCTTTAAGTGCTTCGATTTCACTGTTTCTATCATCTCTTGCAGAGAGAACAATTACAGATGTCTTAGGAGCTTTTACTTTAAGTTTTGTAATCATATCTATACCATTTCCATCTGGAAGCATCCAATCAAGTAACACTAAATCATAATTTCTAATACCTAAGTAGTATTCACCATCTTTGATGTTTCCTGCTACATCATTTTGGTAACCAAACTCTTTAAGCCCATCAGATAGGGTTTTACTTAATGTTACTTCATCTT
>JALUKJ010000393.1 GCA_027056615.1 Campylobacteraceae bacterium
GGATTGCCTTTTGAAGTAAAACTTCCAAATAATGAAGTGGATGAATTGACAGAAAAGTTACAAGTTGCATTAGAAGAGGTAGCAAGGTTAGAGCGTGGAGAGATTAAGGCGACCAATGCAAGAGACTTTTTAAATGAGCTATGAAGTTAGAGTTTGTGTAAAGATGTTGGGTACGCGTAGATTCCGTCTTAAAAAAAGCTGACGAAATCAATATTTTCAGAACTAATTTTCAACAACTAAAGGTTGATAACTTTGTTCACTTTTAAAAATAGAGAAAGCCATTAAAATAAGCTTTCTCATGGCAGCGATTACGGCTAATTTTTTAGATTTAGCCTTAGTAGTAAGACGAGTATAGAATGCTTTAATTCTATCGTTAAATCGTAAAGAAGCTAAGGTAGGTAAAAACAGTAAGTTTCGTAACTGTTGTCCACCATGTTTAGAAATTCTTTGTTTGCCTCTATAAGTTCCAGAATCTCTCATAACTGGGTCAAGTCCAACAAGAGCTGTTAGTTCTTTGGCATTTGCCAAAGGATATTTGATAAAAAATGCAATTAGATATAAAGCACTTTTATTTCCAATAGCAGGAATGGTTAACATTGCTTCATACTTTCGTTTAAGAGTCTCATCTTTAAAGAGCAACTTCTCTATTGTTTCAAACAGTTTATCAGCCTCTGTTTCATGAAATTTAATCATTTTTTTAGTTAAACGAACCAAATCTTTATTATCTTCACTTATTGATTCTAACTGATTTTTGAATTGTTGAATCGTAGATTTTAAAAGCTCATAAGAGTTTAACATCTCTTGAATTTTAATTGCATGATGATTGTTTTTAGGGACTTTAATCATATTAGGTTCAACATGAGATTGATATTTATAAAGTACCTTAGCATCAATTTTATCTGTCTTTGAACGTACTTTTAAAGAACGTGCAAAGTCTCTTGATACCTTTGGACTTACAATCACACAACCAATACTCTTTTTATCACAAAACTCTGTTATTGCATAAGAGTATATACCTGTTGGCTCAAATATAAAAACAGTCTCTTTTATATCTTCTACTAATGAAAGAATTGATTTAAATCCTCTCTCATTATTCTCAAATTTATAACTTTTTTTACCATCATAAACATCTATACTTGATTTACTAATATCAATTCCGATATAATTTTTCATGTGATACCTTTTACTTAAATTTTAAGGATTACATTTAGGGTTTTCCTTAGTGAACTTTTCCTTGTACTTCAAGCTAGATTTTATGAAATTAGTCGGTCAAAACACATTCATTTTATCTGCTTTTTATTCCGTTCAAGTTTTTTACTAAGGGCAATCTATCTACGTCACAAGCTATTGAAATACTCAATTATATCTTCGCAATATTCTTGACTATTTTAATGCTTTAGGGTGTTTCGATTTACCCTTAATCCTTTGGAGGTATTTTATCATTTTTACCTCTGTTTGTATTATACAAGGGTGAAAACACCGTCAAATAAAATATTGGTATTCCTAAATGTGTATGCTAAAAATAGCTAAAACAACTAACTCTAAGCTTATCACCTTAAAATATCGCTATTAAATAATGTTAACAAAAAGCAAAACTATGAACATAAACACAGAGACCTCAAAAACCATAATAAAACTCTTTAACGGAGTTCTATACAAAAACGACCACCCTAAACTATGGCTAGAGCTAGAGAAATCTTACGCTCCTATTAGTGATTATCTAAAACCTTTAGGGGTTGAGGTGATTTTTGATGAATCAGAGGGGTATGCCTATCTTCAAAACTTAGAGATGGAAGAGGATTTTCCTGTATTACTAAGAAAACGAACACTAAGCTATAAAGTTAGTCTGCTTATTGTTCTGCTTCGTAAACGACTAACACAGTTTGATATGCAGAGCGATGATAGCAGGGCTATTATTAGCAAAGAGGAGATAGTTGAGTCGTTTGAACTCTTTTTAGGTGAGAGTTTTAATGAGGTCAAACAACAAAAAGAGATAGAGGGAATAGTTAAAAAAGTGGTAGATTTAGGATTTTTAAAAAAGCTTAAAAGTAGTGAGAACTATGAGATTAAACGGGTTATAAAATCTTTTGTAGATGCACAATGGTTAGATGAGTTTGACAAAAGATTAGCAG
>JALUKJ010000394.1 GCA_027056615.1 Campylobacteraceae bacterium
CAGTTGAAAAACTAGAGCGAAGACTTGGTGTTGATCTCGGCTTAAAAGGTGAGAGAAGACTAGCAGGTAAATCAGCTTTAGAAAAAAGACCATACCCACCAGGGCAACATGGTCAAAGAAGAACAAAACTAAGTGAATATGGTGAACAACTTCAAGAGAAGCAAAAAGCTAAATTTATGTATGGTGTATCTGAAAAACAGTTTAGAGCATTGTTCGCTGAAGCTAACAGAAAAGATGGAAATACAGGGGCAATCCTTATTCAACTTTTAGAGCAAAGACTTGATAACGTAGTTTACAGAATGGGTTTTGCAACAACTAGAAGATTTGCAAGACAACTTACTAACCATGGGCATATTTTAGTTGATGGTCAGAGAGTTGATATTCCATCATTTAGAGTTAAAGCAGGTCAAAAAATTGAAATTAGAGAAAAGTCTAAAGCAAATCCACAAGTTGTAAGAGCAATGGAATTGACTAACCAAACTGGTATGGTTGAGTGGGTAGATGTTGAGAAAGATAAACTTTTTGGTATCTTTACAAGAATTCCAAACAGAGATGAAATTTCAATTCCAGTAGAAGAGCGTTTAATCGTTGAACTTTACTCTAAGTAGTAGTTAGTAACAAAGGCAAAGAATGAAAAAAATTAAAGTAGCACCTTCACTTCCTGAAAATGTTGAAGTGAACGAACTGGGTGAAAACAGATCTGAAGTTATTGCCTACCCTTTTGAGAGTGGTTACGCTATTACCATGGCACATCCCTTAAGAAGACTTATATTAGGTTCTTCTGTTGGGTATGCACCAATTTCAATTAAGATTGATGGTGCAGCACATGAGTTTGATAGCGTACGTGGTATGCATGAAGATGTTGCTGTATTTATTATTAATCTTAAAAATATTCGTTTTAAACTTCCAGAAGGTGTAGAGAGATTTGAAGTCAACTATAGCTTTGTAGGACCTAGAGAGATTACATCAGGTGATTTGGCTAATGATGACATTGAAATTGTTAATCCAGATGCCTTTTTAGCAACACTGAATGAAGATGCTATTCTTAATTTTACTGTTGTTATTGCTCAAGGTTTAGGATATGTTCAAAGTGAAGATTTACGGGATGAAGTGGCAAGTGACTGTATTGCATTGGATGCATTCTTTACACCTGTGAAAAAAGCAAATTATGACATTCAGAATGTTTTGGTTGAAGATAACCCTAATTATGAAAAAATTGTCTTTGATATTGAAACAGATGGTCAGGTATCGCCTGTTGATGCGTTTACTAATGCATTAGAGACAATGTATAAACAACTTTCAGTCTTTAATGGCGTTCTTGATGTTGAAATCAATGCAACTCCAATTAAAAGAAGTAATGATGACTCTGAGATTAAAGCTTATCTTGAGCCGATTGAGTCTTTAGGTCTATCAGCACGTTCTTTCAATTCACTTGACAGAGCTGGTATGAAAGTTGTTGGAGAGTTGGTACTTATGAGTACTACTGAAATTAAAAACATTAAAAATCTTGGTAAAAAATCATTAGATGAGATTTCTGAATGTTTAGAAAATCTTGGTTATGGTGAAGATTTTGAATTGGCAGACAATACAAGAGTAAATCTTGTTAAGAAAATTGAGCAGCTTAGAGAGAGCGCTAAATAAAGGAACATAGATGAGACATAAACATGGATACCGTAAGCTTAGCAGAACTTCTGCACATAGAGCTGCGTTGTTAAAAAACCTTTCTATTGCTCTTATTAAATATGGAAAGATGGAAACAACACTTCCTAAAGCAAAAGAGCTTAGTCGATATTTTGAAAAACTTATCACAAAAGGTTTAAGTGGAGAAAATGCTCACCGAGCAGTATTTGCACTTTTACAAGATAAAGAGTGTACTAACAAACTAGTAACAGAAATTTCTCCAGAGTATGCTGAGAGAAATGGTGGTTATACAAGAATTATTAAGACTCGTAACCGTAGAGGTGACGCAGCACCAATGGCAATTATTGAATTGGTATAATTTTATTTCTCTTTGAGGAACATTCTGTTCCTCAAAATTCTTCATTTTTCAATCTTTTTTTCAAATATTAAAAAAAACTAATAGAATAAAACTACTTAATCATTTTTATAAATTATTTATAGTTATAGAT
>JALUKJ010000395.1 GCA_027056615.1 Campylobacteraceae bacterium
GCTTTTTATTTTAAGGTAATAAAGAGGAAATTTTTTTTATAATTTATAAACGTTAAGAATACGTTAAAAAAAGGAGATTGAAATGACAGTTAAAGAGACATTCAAGTTATCATTAATTGCAGTAGCAATAATTACTACGGCACAAGCATCAACAGTTGGGGGAGATGATTTACCTCCTGCTAAACCAGGACAATGTTTTACAAAAGCATTTTATCCAGCTAAATATGCTACATCTACAGAGAGAGTATTAGCAACAGAGGCTAGTGAAAAGATGGAGTTAATTCCAGCTAAGTATGGTATAAAAACAGAAAAAATTAAAGTAAGTGATGGTACAGAAAGAGTAATTACTATTCCTGCAACTTATAAAACAGTAAGTGAGAGAGTTTTAGCTCAAGAAGCAAGTACAAAATTAGTTCCTATTCCAGCTGTATATAAAACAGTCACTAAAAGAGTTTTAGCATCAGAAGGAACTGAAAAACTTATAAAATCTCCTGCACAATATAAAAATGTAAAAGAGAGAGTTATGGTTTCTCCAGCAAGAACAGAGTGGAAAAAAACAAAATGTCAAGATAGAGGATGTAACCAATCTCAAGTTGTTTGTCTAGTAGAGATTCCAGCTGTTTATAAAGTAGTAACAAAAAGAGTTGTTGCACAACCAGTCACTGCTAGAAAAATAACTACTCCACCTGTATATAGAACAGTAAAAATCCAAAAACTAGTAACACCTGCAACTACTAAAACTATCAAAATTCCAGCAACATACAAAACAATTACAAGAAGAGTTGTAGATAAACCTGCTAGTTCCAAAGTTGTAAAAACACCTCCTACTTACAAAACAATCACAACAAAAGTATTACTTACGCCTGCAAAATACAAAAAAATGACTGTACCAGCAACATATAAAACAATTACTAAAAAAAGAATGGTTGCCGATGGTTATGCTAAATGGGTACAAATTGTTTGTAAACATAATATGTCTAAAGTAACTATTTCAAGAGTACAACAAGCACTTAAAGATGCTGGTTACTACCATGGAGCAATAGATGGTGTTTGGGGTAGTTCTTCACGAAATGCTACACGTACTTACCAAAAGGCAAAAGGTTTACCTGTAGCAGGTCTTTCTGTTGCAACTATGAATTCATTAGGTTTATAATTTAATTTAATATTTCATCTAAAAGGACACTCGTCCTTTTAGTATCTTTCTTACTTATTTATATTTCTTTTTATTTCTTTTTATTTTAAGCTATGCATGAGGAAAAGTCGTTTATAATAATCAATGCGTTAATTTTTTGCATATGAATACATAGGAGAATATTATGACAATTAAAAGTACACTCAAACTATCACTTGTAGCAATGGCGGTAATGTCAACAGCACAAGCAGGAGTTGGTGGAGATGATTTACCACCTGCAAGACCAGGACAATGTTTTACAAAAGCATTTTATCCAGCAAAATATGCTACATCTACAGAAAGAGTGCTAGCAACAGAAGCTAGTGAAAAGGTACAAGTAATTCCTGCTAAATATGGTTGGACTACACAAAAAATCAAAGTTTCTGATGGTACTCAAAGAACAATCACTATTCCAGCTACTTATAAAACTGTTTATGAAAGAGTTTTAGCAGTTCCTGCAACAAAAACTTGGAGAACTAGCTTAAGAACAAATGCACCTGAAGCATCTTCAACATTAATGAATGCTGCACGTTCAGCAGGTATGCCAGTAGATTCAGCTATGCCTCGTACTTGTTTTTATGAGTGTTATGCACCAGCTAAATACCAAAGAATTACAGAGAAAGTTTTAGCTTCTGAAGCAAGTCAAAGAGTGGTTGCAGTTCCAGCAAAATACAAAACTGTAACAAAAAGAATTCTTGTGTCAGAAGGTACAGAGAAACTTATAAAATCTCCAGCTCAATATAAAACTGTTAGAGAGAGAGTTATGGTCTCACCTGCAAGAACAGAGTGGAAAAAAACAAAATGTCAAGATAGAGGATGTAATCAATCTGAAGTTGTTTGTTTAGTTGAAGTTCCTGCTGTTTATAAAGTTGTAACAAAAAAAGTTGTAGCTAAACCAGTTGCAACAAGAAAAGTAACTACACCACCTGTATATAGAACTGTTCAAGTTCAACAATTAGTAGAACCTGCTTCAAGTAGAACAATTCCTGTTCCTGCTACTTATAAAACTATTACAAAAACTCAAAAAGTTGCAAATGGTCAATATGGTTGGACAAATAGTCCATCTAACTGTTCAAATGCTATCTCTACAGGTTATGCAGCAGCAAATGGTTCAGATGTTGGAAATGGTGCAGGTTCAGCAGTTGGTAATGGAGCTGGAGCTGGTTCAAGACTTTCTAGTTCTGCAAGACCAACAGGAAACAAAGTTTGTTTAACAGCAACACCTCCTAAATATAATAAAGTTTCTAAAAGAGTTGTTGCAACACCTGCAAGAACTAGAGCTGTAGCAACACCTGCTCAATACAAAACTATTAGAATTAAAAAACTTATTTCTCCTGCTAGTGAAAGAAGAATTGCAATTCCAGCAACATATAAAACTGTAACTAAAAAGAGAATGGTTGCTGATGGTTATGCTAAATGGGTACAAGTTGTTTGTAAATCAAATATGAGTCAAACAACTATTATGAGAGTACAAAGAGCTCTTAAAGATGCTGGTTTCTACCATGGACCGCTTGATGGTATTTGGGGTGCTTCATCTAAAGCAGCAGCTCGTGATTATCAAAAAGCTAAAGGTCTTCCTGTAGCTGGTCTTTCAGTTGCGACTATGACATCTTTAGGTCTTTAATTTTTAAAGCTTTTAGAGAATATATTCAGAAGAGATTTTTTCTCTTCTGTTAACTCCTTATTCAACTTCTTTTAAACTTCAACCTAATATACTAGCCTGACAAATATCAATACTAATTGATATAATTAATTTATTCAAAACAATAAAATTTTATTGTTTTTTGACAAAGGATTTATATGGCTCTTTATGATAGAGATTATAACAACAGTGTTAATGATGTAGCTTATGATAGTGATGTTACTACATCCTCATCTGTAGCATTTATGAAAAAAACATATCAGCTTTTAGCTGTTAGTATGGTAACTGCTGCGGCAGGTGCTTATGTGACAATGCCTTATGCTGTGGAAATTATGCAGTATAGATGGTTTATATTTGGAGCAGAACTACTAATTCTATTTTTTGGATTAGGTATGTCAAAAGGTAAACCAGGATTAAATCTATTTATGCTTTTTGCATTTACTTTTTTAAGTGGAGTATCATTGGTTCCTCTACTTGCAAGATTTATAGGAATGGGAAGTGGTGCTACAATAGGAACTGCATTTCTAATGACATCTGTTTTGTTTGGAGCATTAAGCCTCTTTGCAATTAATTCAAAAAGTGATTTCTCTAGTTGGGGTAAACCACTCTTTATTACACTAATTATAGTTATTGTTGCCTCTTTAGTTAACTACTTTATTTTACATAGTCCAATAATGCACATCGTTATTACAGCAGGTATTTTATTACTCTTTTCAATATTTACCATCTATGATACACAAAATATTGCAAATGGTGCTTATGATTCAGAGGTAGATGCGGCTGTATCACTCTATTTAGACTTTCTAAATATGTTTACTGCACTTCTTCAACTTTTAGGAATTATAGACGATGATTAATATCAAATATCTTTAGAGATTTCTTCTCTAAAGAATTAAAATTAAATCGGTTTTGCAAAAAAATCAAAAAATATTAAAAATACAATGGTTGAGGCAATAAGTGTTGCAATCATTGCAGGAGTTCCTTTTCTAAACCAAATATAAGGAGTAATTGCTAATGATGGGTCATTCTCTTTTTTGGCTAATCTCTCAGATAGAGTAACAATAAATACATTAGCCGTTGAGCCTAAATGAGTTCCATTTCCACCCATTCCAACACCAATAGCTAAAGCCCACCAAAGAGGCATAGCAGGAATACCTTGTGCTTCAATTCCAGCGATAATTGGTATCATAGCTGCTGTAAATGGTATATTATCTATAATTGCAGAGAATATCGCAGATACCCACATAAGTAAAATAGTAGCACCCATAAGATTAGATTTTACAAAAGGTTCAATACTGCTTCCAATATATTCTAAAAAGTGTGTCTGCTCAACTCCACCTACAATTACAAAAAGAGATATAAAAAATGCAAGTAAAGTAATCTCTATTGTTCCAAATGCTTCATCTATATCAATATTTGGTGCAAGAAATAGGATTAGAGTAAGTCCAATAGTTGCTACCATCCAAGCATCCCAATGAAAGAGATGATGAAATATAAATAGAATCACCATTAACCCCAAGACACCTAAAGAGACTCTCCATGTAGTTATATCTTTTATATGATTTTTACTATTAAAATCTATATTTTGAGGCTTTTGGGATAACTCTTTTTTAAATAGAAACTTAAGAGATAAGATAGTTGCAATATATGCAATAAATACAACTCCACCCATATGTATAAAAAATGTATTAAAATCTATACTCTTAGCAGAACCTATCATTAAATTTGGTGGGTCACCTACTAGAGTAGCTACTCCTCCTGTATCTGATAATAACGCAGCTGTTAAGAGATATGGAATTGGATTTACCTTTAGAGCATTTGCAATTAAAATAATAATAGGTCCAAAAATTACAACAGTTGTTACATTATCTAACATTAAAGAGATAACGGCTACTGCTGTACCCATTAAAACCATTAAGATATATAATCTCCCTTTACTAATATATGCTATCTTATATGCAACTGCTTCAAATCCACCCGTTGGTATCATAATAGATACAATAGTCATCATAGCACCAAGCAGAAATACTACATTCCAATCAATTGCTTCTATTGCTTTTTGAGGGGAATAAAATCCATAAATCTGCCCAACTATAATCATAACTATAGCCCCAAGCATTGCAAATTTTGTTCTATGAAAACCGTGTAAACCCTCTGTAAAGATACCTATAAAGGTAATCCCCATAATAATTGCAGAGAGAAGCATTGGTGTATTAAAAGTATAGTGTTCCACTATTAATCCTTAATCATTTTTTTTAGAGTAGCCTTAACAAAAAGAACTTCAAATTCTAAGTACCCTAAGGGATAATTTTCCAATAAATATTTTGTTTGTTTATAGCCTAATTTTCCTACTCCACCACTAACTCCACTTCTTTTTATATATTTAAGCATCTCATGTACAGAGTTAAAATATAAGGTATATTCAACAATTTCCATCTCATAATGAAATACTTTATCTAAGGTTTTAATTAAATCTTCTCTACTATATATAGGAGAGGTAATATTAGCTATTTTATGTAATGTCTTAAAGGTATTAGATGTAAAAAAAGAGAAATAGTGTTTTTTAGAGAGTGGAGCAATAGTAGTTAACAGAGATAGTAGATTATTACTCCACTGTAAAGCAGAAGAGGAGATTAATAGGTCAAATTCATCTCTTTTAAACATAGAAAAAGAGTTAGGTTTGTTAAAATCCATACATACTTTTTTAATATGCTTATTTTTAGGATGAAGTTTTAACATCTCTTTTGAAAAATCAAATGCTACAAATTCATTAAACTTTATATCATTATAATTAAATTCTTTATAGATAGCCCCATCTCCAGAACCTAAATCTAAAACTTTATTGTAAAAGCCTTTTGGTACATAAGATGTTAATCTCTTTGCCACCTCTTTTTGTATTACATTATATTTATTGTATTCGTAGGCAAATCTCGAAAATTCTTTAACTATTTCCATTTATCTCAGTTTCAATTAATTTAGGGTATAATCGCCGAAATTATACCCAATTTGAAGTTTATTTTATTGAATAACTTCAACATTCAGAGAGGAAAAAATGATTTCAACACTATTAGTTGTACAAATTCTTTTAACTATTGCTATAGTTATTACCGTTTTATTGCAAAAAAGTTCAAGCATTGGCTTAGGGGCTTACAGTGGAAGCAATGAATCTATGTTCGGAGCAAAAGGACCAGCAGGATTCTTAGCAAAAGCTACATTTGTACTAGCAATTTTATTTGTACTTAATACACTTACTATGGGGTATGTTTACAATAAAGAGAAAGCACACTCAGTTGTAGATACAATTGATGCCTCAACAGCTGTTCCTGTAACAACAGACAAGAATAGTACTAAAAAATAATCTCTTAAGGGAGTAAAAAACTCCCTAAGAACTACTCAAAAAATTCCCTTACGTTTCTACAAGCAAAAAAAGGGTAAAATCCTCCTATTATTTACGTTAAATATTAAGAAGGAACATTCATGTTAAGTGAAATTTATAACCATACAGAAGAACAGATGAAAAAAAGTATTGAAGCTCTAAAAAGAGACTTTTCAACACTAAGAACAGGAAAAGTAAGTACCAATATTGTTGATAGTATTAAAGTAGATTACTATGGAACACCAACAGCTCTTAATCAAGTTGGCTCTGTCATTGTAACTGATGCCACAACTATCTCCATTACACCTTGGGAGAAAACTATGTTAGCTCCTATTGAAAAAGCGATTCAAGGGGCAAATATTGGTGTTAATCCAAACAATGATGGTGATTTTATTAAACTATTTTTTCCACCTATGACCTCTGAACAACGTCAAGAGATTGTAAAACAGGCTAAACAGATGGCAGAAAAAGCTAAAATTGCCATTAGAAATATTAGAAAAGATGGAAATGACAAAATAAAGAAACTTGAAAAATCAAAAGATATATCAGAAGATGAATCTAAAAAAGGTCAAACTGAAATTCAAAAAATTACTGATAAAAATATCTCTGATATTGATTCAACTCTTTCAGCTAAAGAAGCTGATATTTTAAAAGTTTAATTGTCAATAACCTCTCCCAAACCTTAACGGTTATGGAAGAGGCTTGATTGACCAGACTGAGTAGCTAGAAATAGCCAACTACGATAATAGTGTTATCACACCTTGGAATACTTCTCCAGTTCCAAGCTCTGTGTAGGCTCTTTAAATTGGGTTAAAGCCCTGTGAACCTAAGGACGATTCGCCATTGCGAACAAGCATTTTTATCATTGTCGAGGAGAGAGGCGAAAGCCCGTTACCACTGAAAAGTGAGCTAATCTGAAAAAGGATTTTTAA
>JALUKJ010000396.1 GCA_027056615.1 Campylobacteraceae bacterium
GTGTATTATAGCTATTATTTATATGCTCAGAAATCCATTTAAAATGAGTTTGAATACTCTTCTTATATTGTTGTAAATTATTTTCTATTTTTAACTCTTCACTATTAATACGAGTAAACATTTCATTTATAATTGAGTCTATTAAAAAAATATCTTTTTCTTCAACATATTCTATTGTCTCCTTTGCAATATCAAGTAACCACAATGCTTTATTTAATAGTTCTCTGGACGCTAAATCTAAATCTAAATCTAAATATTCTTCGGCTTTATGAAGAAAAGAATTACGTTCATACATCCAAAATTCAACACCTGAAAAATCATATATCTCTTTTACTAACTCTTCTCTAGGTTTAATCCTACCTCTATTATGAGTTGTACACCAATCATCATCTTTTCTAGTATCATTAGTAAGAAAAATTATAGGTAATTTTTTATCTTTTGAATACTCCAATATTTGCTTCCAAATAATCAAGTCTCCAAAAATTTGAGTTCCTTTTTTCTCTTTCTTATAGTAATCTCCGTAACCTGGAGGAATTTTAAACTCATAACGATGTTTACCCTCTTTAGTTATCTCCATAACCTCATCAAAAGCAAACTCTCTACCAACTTCAAAATATTTTTCAATGGCTTCTAAAACATCATCATTCTCTTCTACATCTTTAATAGCTATTCTACTACTTTCTATTTTATCTAATATCTTTTTTTCTATCAGCTCAACCTCATTAACAGCTTTAGAATTTTGCTGTATAAGCATATCTATTTGTGTAGTATAATCATCAAAATATTCTGAATTCACATAAGTATGTTTTTCGAATTTGCTAGTCCTCTCTTTTAATAAATTTATTTTTTTGCTTATATTCTTATTTATAGAGCTATTTAATTCTTCTATCGATTCTTTAATTAGCCTTATATCTTTTTCTAAAGGTTCTAATTGATTCTTAATAGGTTTACTTATAACAGCTTCTCTATTTCTTAAATACTCATACTGAACATGAGCAGGAATCCAAAGCCTATCTTTAATCTTCTCAAAAATATTTTTATAAATACCTTTTCGTTCTGATTTAGAAAACTCATATAGGTTAAGTAAAAATGATGTATCAAAAACAAAAATCGCTTCTTTCCATAATTTTTTTTCTCTATCTTCTGTTAAATTATATAAATCAAATATTTTACTCATTTAAACCTTTCTCAATAAACATTTTTATATTGCTAAACTCCCCACCAAAAAACAAAACCAACCCCTCAACAACCCGAAACATAACACTCTCCTCCCCAAGCCCAATCTTATCTCCAATAACCCAAAACAACCCATGATGGTCATTCAAAGAAATCTCATTGGCAATAAATGCCACAAACTCATCGCTATTGTCCACATATCGTGCAAAATCTTCACTCTCTTTTAGTTTCTCTAACATATACTTCTCAGGGGCATTGTCTCCTGCGAACTTAGAAAACAAAACTTTAGACTCTTGTTGAAACCTCTCTTCATTAAATGCTTCACCCTTATAAGCTCTAAGCATGTGAGCTTTATACCAATCCCTTAACTCTTTTTCTTTTAAATCACCGTCGGCTATAGCAACAGCTTTGCCTAATGATTCGTTTCGGTAATGGCTTCCTATCATGCGTACTAAGTTCTCTTTGCTTCCTACATCTGTAATATAAATCCGTTTACGTGTGGCACTATCTAACAGCGTCTCTAACATCAGTTTTGCCACTTTGTCCTCTACATATACCGTTAACTCTTTAGGTGTCTTGCCTGTTAACTCTGAAAAAGCCAATGAACTACTAGGCTTATAGATAACCTCTAACTTGTTGGAGTGTTTTCGTAAAAGTATTCGCCCCTCTTTAGGCATAGCATCAAAGAGAAAAGGCGAGTGCGTAGTAAAGATGAGTTGGAGTTTTTTAGCAAAGACAATCTCAAACAGACTGTTTATAAGAAGTGTTTGAGCTTTTGGGTGGAGTCCAAGCTCTAGCTCTTCTATGAGAACAATGCTAAAGTCTGGTAACTCCGATATGCGACTAATAAGAGCAATAATAACCTCTTCCCCTGCTCCCATGTTGAAGTTGCTGTAGGCTAAACCATCGGTTAGATGAATTCTGTTTAAAGAGAA
>JALUKJ010000397.1 GCA_027056615.1 Campylobacteraceae bacterium
GATTTTACACTACATGCTGTATGTTTGATGAACAATCACTATCATCTACTAATTGAGACCAAACATCGGAACCTCTCTTTACTGGTGCGACAAATCAATGCCCCTTATGCTCAATATTTCAATAAAAAATACAATCGAGTTGGTCCACTGTGGCAAGGACGATTTAAAAATTGGTTTGTGTATGATGATAAGTATCTGTCTGTACTCTTTCGATATATTGAGCAAAACCCAATTAAAGCAAAAATTAGTAAAACTATTGGGGAGTATGGTTGGGCGAGTTCCTCTTTGATTTTAGAGGATAGGTATAGAGAGCTATTTAAAGCGTCTCTTCTTTTAAAAGAGGAGGTTTACTCTATGCTAAATAAAAGTGTTACGCAGAGTGAGTACCGACTTATTGATGCTTTTCAAAAGATTGTTTACCAACAACAAGAGCAAGATATTGTAAGGCTAAAGCAAAAGAGTTTAGATAAACATTTTGGTAATTATCAAACATTACAAGAGAGAAATAAACGAATTTTAGAGGCTATACAAGATGGTTATAAGCAGAGTGAAATTGCTCGTTATTTAGGATTGAGTAGTGCTGGGGTTTCATATATTGTGAGAAAACAATAGTATGTTTTTCTTTTCCTAAGCCCAGTGCGATATAATTGACTTATGAAAAAGAACCTGAAAAAACTACCCATCGGCATTAGTACTTTTAGTAAAATAATTGAACAAGACTATCTTTACATTGACAAAACCAAAGAGGCTTATGAACTTATAACACATTATCAATATGCCTTTCTCTCTCGCCCTCGCCGTTTTGGAAAGTCACTTTTTATTGATACGCTTCAAGAGATATTTGAGGGGAACAAAAAACTTTTTGAGGGTTTGTATATTGATGATAAGTGGGATTTTGATGATAAATATCCTGTTATCAAGATAAATTGGGGAGGAGAGTTACGAACACCCTCAATGGTTAAAAATAGATTAGATGATACACTTCTATATAATCAAAAAAGATTGGGAATAAGTTGTGATAAAACAGAACAGTTTGATTCATGTTTTGAAGAGCTCATTCGCAAAGCCTATGAAAAATATCAAAAACCAGTAGTAATTTTAATAGATGAGTATGATAAACCAATTATTGATAATCTTGACCAAATAGAGGTGGCAAAACTTAATCGAGAGATACTTAAAAGCCTCTATGTTATTATGAAAGACAACGACCGATACATCAAATTTGCCTTTTTAACAGGGGTGAGTAAATTTACCAAGGCGAGTATCTTTAGTGGACTTAATAATCTAAAAGATATAAGTATGTTACCCAAATATGGTAATGTCTGTGGTTATACACAAAATGATATAGAGACCACCATTTTACCCTATTTAGAGGGTGTTGATTTAAAGAGATTAAAGGAGTGGTATAATGGGTACAACTTTCTAAAAGATAAAATCTATAACCCTTTTGATATTTTGCTTTTTATAGATGCTGATTTTCTTTTTGACAACTATTGGTTCAATACAGGAACACCAAGTTTCTTAATTAAACTCTTTAAAACAAATAGTTATAACCTAGCAAAATTTGAAAATCTAAAAGTGGGGAAAGAGTTAATAGAGAGTTTTGACATTGAAGATATTAGTTTAGAGACTGTTATGTTTCAAAGTGGTTATTTGACTATTAAAGAGCAGATAATAAGAAGAAACCGTATTCAATACATCTTAACGTTTCCTAACTTAGAGACAAAAATGAGCTTTAATAACTACTTGTTAAACTATTTTGTCAAAAAACCAATCGATAAAATTCCTGTTCAAAATGATTTAGTAGATTTACTTGAAGTTGCCAATCTTGATGAGTTAGAACAGACTATAAAATCACTCTTTGCCTCTATTGCCTATAATAACTTTACAAAAAATGATATAGAGGAGTATGAGGGCTTTTATGCCAGTGTTATCTATGCCTATTTTGTAGGTGCAGGGTTTGACAAGGTATTAGCTGAAGATGTTACGAATGATGGACGAATTGATTTGAGTGTTTTTATTGATGATTATATCTATATTTTTGAGTTCAAAGTCGATAAAAAAGGGGCTTTGGAGCAGATAAAAAGCAAAGAGTATTTTCAAAAAT
>JALUKJ010000398.1 GCA_027056615.1 Campylobacteraceae bacterium
ATTGACATAAGTAGCCATAATCAAAATATGGTCAATCCCACTTCCACTCCCAATACTCATAACTCCTGCTTCACTTCCAATTGAGCCTGAAACTCGTAAAAGTTTCTCTTTGTCGTGGGCGTACATTAGCTTATTGATTCGCTCCATAACCTCCCCAGTCTTTTCAATAGGCAGGTTGGCATCGGTTGTTATTTTAATGGCGATTGCCCCTGTGTCCATTGGTGGCATTAGCTCTTGACCTACGGTTGGCATGACCAATTTAACCGAGATAACAAAGAGTGCAATAAGTGCTACCACCAACAAAATGGCTACCGATTTAAAGGCTGTTGCTCCTCTTACAATAGAGGCAAAAAAGGCTTGAATAGCATCATTGATTCTTGAAATAACATAGTTAAATCCCTTTTCAATTTTAAGTAAAAGAGGGTTTTTAATGCTCAAAAAGAAGAGAGACAAGAGAGGAACAGCCGTAATAGAGATAAAGTACGAAGCGACCAATGCCAAAAGAAGCGTAGCAATCAGAGGAGCAAAAACCGTCTGTGGATAACCACCCACAAAGAGCATGAGAGCTAGGGCTATCATGGTGGTAATCGTACCACTTAAATCGGCAAACATAATCTCTTTTGTTCCACCAAAGACAGCAGAGTGAATATCTTTTCCAAGCTCTGCATAGTGCCGTTCGATATTCTCCATGACCACCACCATGTCATCTAAAAGTAGTCCAAGGGCTAAGATGATGGCTGTTAAGGTTACGACATTAAACTCAATGCCAAAAAGCCACATAAGAGCAATGGTCGAGGCGTAAATTTTGTGATTATTTTATTCTAACCAAACTTTCAATTCTTTCTATCCATTGAGAAAATCTTGGACATTGTTCGATAACCCTATCAAGACCTATATCTTCAATAATACTATATCCATAAAAAACTTTATCAAAAGCTTCATCATAATCATCAAAAAAATTAATCATTCGTTTTGATGGGGCTGTCTCTTTAGAGTTATTTATATCTTCAATATTTCCACCACAAGAATTAATAATATTTTCCATATCTATTTTTGCTTGAACATTATCAAAATACTCTTCATAATAAGATGGCTCACTAAAAAGTAATGTTTCAAATTCATATTTTTGGATATAGGGGATAAATTTCCTATTGTTAAATAAATCAAACATTTTTTGCTCTAACTCATCAGCCGTTATATCTTTTACACCATCAAATCCATATAAATCATAAAAAGTTGTCACATAATCAAAACTTGGTAATAGTTTTGCAACTTCACTTTTGACTCTATCTAAATTAAGGCAACCACCTTTATGTTTCACTCCACATTTTTCTCGTTTGGTTGTCACAATAATAGGAATAAGTTGAATTCCTTTTGCTAAAAAACAAGGAGCTAAAATCTGCTTACAAAACTCATCTTCGGTTTGTCCCTCCACTGAAATAGCCACTCTAATCATAAGTTGGTACTCCACCAATTAGATTTTTTTGCCAAATATCGCCTAAACTATACTCTTCTAACCATTGCGTATAATCTTCTTCTTTTAATCGTTTAAATTCTGAATGATTATCAACTCTATCAACCACAATTAAATCTTCAATATCAAACTCATCTGCTAAAGTAACCGATTGAGTAGAGGCTATAATCTGAGTTTTTCTTGATACTTTTCTAAACATAGAAGCCAAAAGTTTAAGAGCAAAAGGGTGTAGCCCAAGTTCAGGCTCATCTAAAAGTATAATGGTTGGTAGATTAGGTTGTAAAAGCAGTGTTGTCAAAAGAATAAACCGTAATGTTCCATCAGATAAATCATTGGCACCAAAATACTCATCTGTGCCTTTATGTTTCCATTTTAATTTAATAGTCTCTTGATTATATCGTTCAGGTTCTAAAATAAAATCTTGAAAAAATGGAGCTACTCTTTGGATTGTTTTAACTATCTGTCTGTAAGATTTAGGATTAAACTCCATAACGCACTTTAAAAAAGCCGAAAGATTTGCACCATCAGGAGCTAAAACTTCACAATCATTAATATTGCAGGTCTGTTTTACTTTGGCTGTTGTGCTTGTATCATGAAAATGATAGACTTTCCAATCATGAATATATTTGAT
>JALUKJ010000399.1 GCA_027056615.1 Campylobacteraceae bacterium
TCTTTTTAATAATAAATTGGTTGCCTTAGGTGACTATACGATATATTACTTACTGTGACTCTCTGTTAACATTATATCTAACATATACGAGGTGACACCTCTTTTCTTTCTGTTGTGGAATGCCTATAAGCATTAGATGTCCGATTTACCTAATTCCTTTATACTTAAATTAATATTAAATTAAAATTTTAATTTTTTATGATAAAATTCATTTTTATAAAATTAAGGAGTTAAAGATGAAATTTATTATTAAGTTTAGTGTAGGGGTATTATTTCTTTTTACCTATTTGAATGCAGATGTATTAAAGAGTATAGATAAAGATAGTTGGCTTAATCTTATTGAAAAGAAGCAGTATAAAAAATTAGATTTAAAGTTACAAGTATTACAAGATGAATATATGCATGATATAACAAAAGAGAGAACTTTACTTCTAGCATTAAAAAGTTTTGAAAATAGTAATCCTCAGTTAGAATATATGTTAGAAGGTTGGGTAAAAGTTCAACCAAATTCTATTTTTGCTCATACATCATTGGGTATTTATCATACTAACTTAGCATTTTTATCAAGAGGTACAGCGTCTATAACAAAAACAAATAAAAAGCAAATAGCTAAAATGAATGCACATTTTAGAAAAGCAAAAGATGAGCTTCAATTTGCTATAGATAAAAATCCAAAATTTACAGTACCTTTTGCGTATATGCTATCTATTTATATGGCAAATGGCAACAATAAAGCATATAGAGAACTATTAGATAAAGCTTTGCTAACAAATCCTTACTCTTCTAATATACGATACAACCATCTTTCATCATTGGAACCTAAATGGGGAGGCTCTCTTGAAAAATTAAAAAATTTTATGGCAGATACATCAAAATTATATGGAAAAAATAAAGTATTAAAAAGAGAAGAGGGATATTACCCATATGTTCAAGCAGATATGTTACGGTTTAAAAAAGGTTTTGATAAAAAAAGACAGATTGCATATCTTAATGAAGCTATAAAGTTAAACCCTAATAATGAGAAATATTATATGAGTAGGGGGGATTCATATTATTTCTATTTTAAAGATTTTAAAAAGGCTATAGATGACTATACAAAGGCATTGAATCTTTCCTCTCAAGATAGTTTTATATTGGGTACTAGAGCTAAAGTATACCTAAAATTAAAACAATATGATAAGGCTTTGATTGATATTAATAAAGCATTAAAATATGATGGGTTAGCTCCAAACCTACTTAGATTAAGAGCTAAAATATATTATGAGACTGATAAAAAAAATAAGGCTGTCCAAGATTATACAGACTCCCTTATTTATGGAAATAGTAGTGGTACGGCACATCAATATTTAGGTTATATCTATTACTCTAAAAAAAATTATGCGTTAGCTAGTGATGAATTAATAAAGGCAGATATAATTAGAGATGGCGATGCACAGGATTGGTACTATATTACAGCGTCACAATGGCATGATAGAGATTGTAAGTTTGTTGAGTCAGCTTATAAATACAAAGCTAAGTGTGACAAAGAAAAAGGTTGTGAGCAAAATAAACTAAAATGGGCGATTAAAAGTGCAGAATTTGCCAAGACTCATGGAGTCTGTAAGTAAAAAAAAGGTGTCAGGTGAACAGTAATCGTACGATTACGTTCACCTGTCCCCCCTCTCCCAACCAAGTGGTCTAAAAAGTATTGTAAATTATGCCATAACTTATGATTGAAATGAAACAGTTACAACGCCTATGGGTAGAATATTAACAAAAAAGTATGATATCAATACGCTTTTAACTTCAAAAGTAACTTCAGGAACATTAACCCCTACCACTTATATTTATGATAACAAAGGTAGCGACTGACTCCATATTCCCTATCTGTCCTTACAGTTTTAAAAAGAGTAGTATTCTATCTAAAATAGTTAAAATTAATGACAATCAGTCCCAATAGCCTCTGAAATATGTTTATATCCATCTGCTTTAAGCAACTTAATTAATCCCTCATTTATATCTTTTATCATTTTTGGACCATTGTAAATTAGCATAGAGAAGACTTGAATGAGTGAAGCACCTGCTTTTATTCGTCTGTAGGCATCCTCTGCTGTCTCTATTCCACCTACAGAGATAAGCAGAGTTTTTCCATAAAGCTCTTTTCCAATAGCTTGAAATAGTTTAAAAGATTTTTCACGAACCAAAGCCCCTGAAATTCCTCCAAAATCTTTTGCATTAGGGGTAATAGAGTAATCAATAGTGGTATTTGTCGCAATAATTCCTGATGCTCCTGCATTAACAGCTGTAGTACAGAGTGTAATAGCATCATTAGGAGTCATATCTGGAGCAATCTTAAGTAAAATAGGTTTAGAGGTAATCTCTTTTGCAATAGTAAATAGGTCAGTAATAAACTTCTCATTCTGTAAATCACGAAGCCCAGGGGTATTTGGTGATGAGATATTAATGACAATATAAGTCCCATAATCTTTAAATGTCTCTAGTAAGATACGATAGTCATTAAGTGCCTCATTTTCAGGTGTAACTTTATTTTTACCAATATTAATACCAATAGGGTAGTTAAAGTTTTTAACTTTGTCTAGTTGGGCTAACATATACTCTGCCCCACGGTTATTAAAACCCATTGCATTTTGAATAGAACGCTCCTCTTTTAGTCTAAAGAGTCGTGGGCGAGGGTTTCCAACTTGTGGTTTAGGTGTAACAGTTCCTATTTCAGTAAATCCAAAACCAAGTGAGGGCATAGCTTTAATATATTCACCATTTTTATCAAAACCTGCTCCCAGACCTACAGGGTTTTTAAAAGTTGTTCCAAAAAAATCTTGTTCTAACATTTCATTATGTACAAAGTAGTGATTTTTGGGAATTTGAAATAACAGAGGAGCATAAGGTGCAGTCTTAAGTGCAAGACCTGTAAGGCTATGGGCTGTTTCAGGATTGAGTTGAAAAAGTATACTCTTAATCGTTTGGTATGAAAAAAGTGACATTAAAATACTCCAATAAAAAATTTGCGTATTATACTTCTTTTCTACTGAAAAGCTGAGTTAGAGGGAAATTAGCTTCTTTCAATTAAAAAAGCACTATAATAAACACTTAAATTATTTTAAAATTAAAGGATGAAAAATGCACAAATATAAAAAACTAAAAGAGGGTATTAACAAAACCGACAAACTAACCCAAGAAGAGAAAAAAAATAGCGTAAAAAAGATAGAAGAGTGGATAAAAGAAGATAGAGCATTTGGACTGATTTATGATGAATTAGCTGAGTATAATATTGCTTTTAAAGAGATATTTAAAGATTTAGGATTAGTCTAACCCTTAGCTCTTTTCGCTACAATGCCATTAATAAATTGTAGGGTGCGATTGCTATCGCACCGTTTTATATATATTTAAATTTGACTACGAATACAAGGGCAAAAATTGGCAACTACATCAAAAGAAATCAAACAACTATTAGAAGAACGCATACTTGTTATTGACGGTGCAACAGGTACACAAATCCAAAACTTAGAAATTCCCCAAGAAGCATGGCTAGATAATAAAGGTGTAGACCAAGAGGGGTGTAATGAGCTTCTAAATGCTACAGCTCCAGAGCTTATGCGAGAAGTTCATAACGCTTATGCTAAAGCAGGGGCAGACATCATCAAAACCAATACCTTTGGAACTATGCCTTGGGTACTTGATGAGTATGATATGGGTGAGCGATGTTATGAACTCTCTAAAAAAGGGGCAGAGATTGTTAAAGATGTTTGTGACCAATATAGCACCCCTGAAAAACCACGATTTGTTTTAGGCTCAATTGGACCTGGAACAAAATTACCCTCTTTAGGTCATATCCACTATGATGAGATGTACGCAGGATATAAAGAGACAGCTTTAGGATTGATTGATGGTGGGTGTGACATCTTTATGTTGGAGACTTGTCAAGACCCATTACAGATAAAAGCAGGGCTTCATGGTTGTCAAGATGCGAACAAAGAGCGAGGTGTCGAACTACCTATTATGGTTTCTGTAACCATTGAGCTTAGTGGTTCAATGCTTATTGGTACGGATGCTACAACAATTGTAACCATTTTAGAACCGTTTGATATTCTCTCTTTGGGCTTTAACTGTGGAACGGGTCCCGACCAAGTTAAAAAGCATTTACGAACACTTTCAGAACTTTGTAATATTCCAATTTCTGTTCATGCCAATGCAGGGTTACCACAAAATAGAGGAGGGTACACTTACTATCCAATGGGACCAGATGAGTTTACTCAAAAGCAGTTAGAGTTTACCGAGTTTGATGGAGTTTCATTTCTAGGGGGATGTTGTGGTACAACGCCTCAACACATTCATGCTCTTCAAAAAGCCGTTGGAAATATGAAACCTAAAAAGCCTACAGGTAAAATAGAGCCTAGTATCGCTTCACTTTTTAATACGACTGAACTTTTTCAAGAACCTGCTCCATTACTTATAGGAGAGCGAAGTAACTCTACAGGTTCAAAAGCCTTTAGAGAGCTTATTATTGCAGGTGATTATGAGGGAACACTTACTGTTGGTCAAGCCCAAGTACGTGATGGGGCTCATTGTCTTGATGTGAATGTTGAGTTTGCAGGGCGTGATGGTGCAAAAGATATGAAAGCGATTATGGAGCTTTATAATCAGAAAATTCCATTACCTTTGATGCCTGATGCAACACGTGTTAATACGATGGAAGAGGGGTTAAAGTGTATTGGTGGAAAGCCAATTATTAACTCTGTAAACCTTGAAGATGGAGAAGAGAAGTTTCATTCTATTTGTAACTTAGCTAAAAAGTACGGAACAGCCTTGGTTTGTCTGACCATTGATGAGGTGGGAATGGCAAAAACCACAGAAGATAAAGTTGCCCAAGCAGAACGAATGTACGATATGGCTGTTAATGGACATGGAATTGACCCTCGAAACCTTATTTTTGATGTTCTGACCTTTACGGTTGGTTCAGGAGATGAGGAGTATCGTGATGCAGCGATTCAGACCATGGAGGCAATACGAGAGTTACACAAAAGACATCCAGAAGTGGGTTCAACCCTTGGGCTTTCAAATATCTCTTTTGGTTTAGATGTTCATGCACGGCGTTTTTTAAACTCGGTCTTTTTACATCATTGTCTACAAGTTGGGTTGACGACGGTTATTATTAATGTTAAACATATTGTTCCATTGTCAAAAATGAGTGATGCTGACCGTGAGATTTGTGAAGAGTTGCTTTTTAATCCTGATGACCAATCGCTTTTTAAATTTATTGAACACTTTTCAGATGTTAAAATAGAAGATGAGGGAGCAGATGAAGCTTATGAAGCACTCTCTAGTGAAGAGAAGATTAAAAAGCTACTCATGGATGGAGATAAAGAACGAATGATTCCTTTGGTAGAGGAAGCACGAAAAGAGCTTAACCCTGATGATATTGTTAATGTCATTTTGATTGATGCCATGAAAGTAGTTGGAGAGTTGTTTGGAAGTGGGCAGATGCAGTTGCCATTTGTACTTCAATCTGCTGAGACAATGAAAGCTACGGTTGATTACCTGAACCCTTATTTAACAAAACAAGAAAAAGATACAGATACAACGTTAGTTGTTGGTACTGTTAAGGGAGATGTTCACGATGTAGGTAAAAACTTGGTAGATATTATTCTCTCAAACAATGGATTTAAAGTCATTAATGTAGGGATTAAAGTTCAGCTAGAAACCTATCTTGAAACAATGGAGCAGAATAATATTCAAGCCATTGGTATGAGTGGACTTTTGGTAAAATCAACAGCAGTAATGAAAGAGAACCTAGAGACTATGGCAGAGATGGGTATTACTATTCCTGTCCTTTTGGGTGGTGCAGCGTTGACACGAAGTTTTGTTGATGATTTTTGTAGACCTATCTATAAAGGACCTATTTTTTATTGTCGTGATGCTTTTGATGGGGTTGTTGCGATGAGTCGAATTGAAAAATACAATGAAGATAACTCTGTAGGACTCGATACAAAACTAGCAGGAGACATGAACAAGGTAGAAAAAAAGGTAGAAAAAGAGATAATCATTCCTCCTTTTGAAGAGCTAAAAATGCCTAGTCGTGACAATACTATTCCTACTCCTCCATTTTGGGGAAGAAGAGTATTGCAAAAAGATGACCTTGATATAAATATGATATTTGATTGGGTCAATAAAAAGTCTGTAACCAAAATGCATTGGGGTTACAAACGAGGAAAAATGAAACCTGATGAGTATAAAAAGATGATGGAAGAGAAGGTTTTCCCTGCCTATGAGCGACTAAAACAGCAGTTTATAGATGAGGATTTATTTGACCCAACGATTATTTATGGTTACTACCCATGCCGAAGTAACGACCAAGAACTCTATTTGTTTGACGAAAGTGAGGGGTGGAATGTAGATGCAAATGCTTCTCGTGAGCCTTTTGATGAGGTGAAAGATAGACACACTGTTAAATTTGAGTTTCCAAGACAGAGAAAAAAACCACACCGAGCGTTAAGTGACTTCTTTAGACACGATAGACATGATGTAATAGCTCTAACTTGTGTAAGTGCAGGGGAGAAGTTTTCAGCCTATGAAAAAGAGCTTTATGATAAAAATGAGTATTTAGAATATAACATGGTTCATGGATTTTCAGTTGAACTTGCCGAAGCTTTAGCCGAAGTAGCTCATAAACAGATACGAATGGATTGGGATATTTTAAAAGAAGATGAGGGGGCAACTTTGCGTGATGTAAGAATGAGACGTTACCAAGGTTCACGTTACTCTTTTGGGTATCCTGCTTGTCCTGATTTGGAAGCAAGTCGTGAGCTGTTTGATGTGTTGAAGCCTGAGGAGTTTGGGATTGAGCTTAGTGAGACTTTTCAGATACACCCTGAGCAGAGTACTTCTGCTTTGGTGGTTCATCATAGTGAGGCTAGTTATTATTCGGTTTAACTTATTCAATACTGTAGGTTCGATTTTATCGAACGGATTGTTTTATAACCTGAGTTCGATGGAATATCATATCCACAAAAGCCTAAAAATAGGTAAGATTTTCAAAATCAAATTTGTAGGACTAGCCGTAGCTAATTCAAGAATTTTATTTAGGAAAGA
>JALUKJ010000400.1 GCA_027056615.1 Campylobacteraceae bacterium
ATCTTTCCTTATTATATATCATTCTATTAGTAAAAATCTCCAAAAACTCCACTCCATCTTTAGACCCCATCAATAAAAAACTTCTAAGCTTAGGAATATTTTTAATTTTATCAAGCTTCAGATACCCCTTAACCTGTTCTATCCCATCTTTTTTAATGCTCTCATAACTATCTTTTCCCTTAACCCATTTTAGCTCAAACAGATAGTTATTTGGCACTCTTGGGTCTCTACCAATAAGCAGAATATCAGGATATTTTTTGTTTTTTTCAGGTTGTGACTCTATAAAGTAGAACTCTGCAAAACTTAAAAAAGAGAGGGTAATAACTTGAAAATATTTTTCATCAAATCCCATATGGTCACGGTTAGAGAGTGTTTTTATTACCTCATTTAGTTGTGCTTTTAGTGGTTTTTCATCTCCCATTGCTAAGTTTCTTAATAGTGTTTTAATATCATTATTGATGATTAGATTATTTCTATTTTTTAGCTCTATGGCAAAGTAGTTAAAGTAGAGCATTTTTATTACATAATTAGGAATTTCAAAGGCAAACTCTCCACCAAATATCTCCTCTTTTATGGTAATAAATCCCATAGAGTAGATAAGTGTAATAAAATCATCACGACTAAACTCTCTATTTAAATCATATCTATCTTTTATCTCTCCAATCAATGAGTTTTTCTCTATTATCTCTTGAAGTATCTTATAGTTTCTCTCACTATCTCCAATATTAAAAAGCCTCATAATAGCTCGGTAGTCACTTGCTACATTAACATCTAGCATTTTTGTAGGCATGGTACAGTCATCATAATCATAGTTAGAGATAAAGTAGTTTACAAGTGTAGAGTTATAAATTCTCTCATTGGCTTTTACATTAAAGAGATACCCATTGTACCAAGTTTTAACTTTTTCCAAAAACTCCTCTTGTTTAGCAATATCACATCTTTTAAATATAGTCTCACTCAAAGAGTAATCAACCTCTTTTTGCGTAAAACCTGCTATATCATTAAACTGTTTATGGTGTGATATATTTAAAACGATATTAAACCCACTACTCAAACTATCAAGTGTAATAGGTGTCACACCTGTAATAAACATCTTTTGAACAGTTCCTGTTTGAGTTGCTCCTTTTATTGCTTCGTAAAAGCTTCTTACAAATCCACCTTTGCTTACTATTTTTAGAAAATCTTGCATACTGTAAGCCAATATAGCATTAGCAAAATGGTCATATTCATCTATTAAAATATATATTTTGTCATTTTTAACAACATCAAAAAAATATTTTATCAATCCTGTAGGTGTCTCTATGGAGTTCAAACTCTCTCTACTAATATCATAACCATAGTTATAAAAATATCTATAGATAGCCGATTTAATATTATCTTTAAACCCCTCATAGATAATCTCCATTCCACTATCGGTGTTAATCCCACTAAACTCAAAAAACAGAATTCTATAGCTACTCTTTAGAGGGGTTGGATTTTTAGCAATATAGGTATTGTTAAAAATAGCATCAAACTCATGAGATGAGTTCTCATCATAATAGTATTGTAAGGTAGAGAGAAAAAGAGACTTTCCAAAGCGTCTTGGGCGTAAGAAAATCATAAAACTCTCATTGATATTTTCTAAGCTCTCTATATGTTTGGTTTTATCTATATATAGGTAGTCATTATTTATTTTTACTTTTTTAAAGTTGCTTTCTCCATATATTATTTTTTTCATTTTTAGCTATCCTTTTTAATATTATAGCACTTTTATATCACTCCCTAAGACCCAATGCCAACGAATTAAGGAATAAATATTCAAAAACTGTAGGTTCGATTTAATCGAACGGATTGTTTTATGGGCTTCAATTTTTTGTTCGATAAAATCGAACCTACAGGATTTGGGCTTAATTCAATATCACTCTCTAAGCCCCAACAAAACAGTCTCACACTCTTCAAGCCCAAAAGTAACAGGCTCTTCATTTCTTGAAAGGGTAGCAATCTTGCCACTATCACTACTTTGTATAGAGACTTTTACTCCATTTTTAAACTCTTCAATTTTATAAACCTTAAATCTCATATTATCTAAAACAATATTCATACCAAGATAAC
>JALUKJ010000401.1 GCA_027056615.1 Campylobacteraceae bacterium
ATGGAGGAAGTGCAGGTAAAACAGCTCTTCCTGTCTATCGTTATAAGATTCCATTGATTGTCTATGCGCCAAAACTTATTAAACCACAAGAGATTAAAAAGTTAAGTTCTCAAATAGATTTAGCACCAACTCTTTTTGCACTTATGAATTGGAGTTACAAGAGTAAATTTTATGGAAAAGATATTTTAAGTGATGATTTTACTGAGAGAGCATTAATTGGAAACTATCAAAAGTTAGGACTATATCAAAATGATAATATTACAATGTTATTGCCAGACAAAACGGTTAAAGAGTATAGAGTAGAAGAGTTAAAGTTAGATAGCAATAAGTATAAAGAGATAAAACCAACTCAAAAAAATGTCGATGATATCATTGGATATTATCAGAGTGCTAGTTATTTTTATGAACATCATTTAGATAGAGTAGAGGATAAATAGAGACTAAATATGAAAAAGATACTACTCCTAGAAGATGACCAACTCCTAAATGAAACCCTACAACTCTTTTTAGAGCGAGAGGGGTATTTTGTTGATGTCGCATTAACAATTAAAGAGGCAGAGGAGCTTACTTTTAAAAATAGATATGACCTATACCTTTTTGATATTAACCTACCTCAAGGGAGTGGATTAGAACTTTTAGAGTATTTACGTCTAGCAGAAGACAAAACCGATACCATTTTTGTTACAGCATTGACAGATTTAACATCTATTGCTAAAGGGTTTGAGCTTGGGGCAATTGATTATATTAAGAAACCATTTCATCCTAAAGAGTTACTAATTCGACTTAAGTCAAAATTTAGTAGTTCAGTTATTAAGATTGGAAACATAGTTTTTGACCAAGATGCAGAGGTAATTAGAATGGATAACAAAGTGGTTGATATTGGCTTAACCCAATATCGAATCTTTAAGAAATTAATACTCAATCATGGCTCAGTAGTTAATAAAGTTGATTTATTAGAATTGTTAGAGTACCCCTCAGATAATGCCCTACGTGTCTCAATTAGTAAAATAAAACAGCGTTTAAGAATTGAGATTAAGAACATACGAGCAAAAGGATATATGATTGAATAGTTATGAAAAAGAGTCTCTTGTTAAAAACTTTCTTATCTTTTTCTCTCTTTTAGAACTCCTACTTCTTCTACTTTTTTTAGAACTTTATCGTAATCAAATTAGCGAATATAAACAAAAACTTTATAAAGATATGGAAGTCTGTAGCTACACTTTGAAATGTGACCGATATAAAATTGGTTTTGCACCTAAAGATAAAAGTCATCTTCAACGGCTCTATGAAAATAGTGGACTCTATGCCTTTTTTCGAGTTCCTAAATCTAAAAAATATCATATGAGACTCTTTTATCCACAGAAGAGTTATGAAAGAGATAGAGCAAAGATTGTTCAAGAGCTTGGAGTTAAATTTATTGTAAGTACTCTACTTTTACTTGTTGTCGCTTTTGTATTAACACTTTACAGTTTAAAACCTCTTAGAAAAGCTCTTAAGGTCAATGATGAGTTTATTAAAGATGTTTTACATGACTTTAATACACCGATTACTTCTATGGTGTTAAATATCTCAATGTTAGATAAAAAAGAGCAGGAAAACCCTTTTATCAAGCGTATTTCACAAGGTTTAGATACTATTGTTTTGTTACAAAATAACCTAAAATCTTTTTTAGCCTGTTCTGCTAGGGAAAATAGTCGTATTAATATTGCCTTAATAGCAAAAGAGCGTATAGAGTTTATGGCAACACTCTATACAAATATCACTTTTATTTATGAGAAAAATAACGAATTATTCAAGGTAACTAATCAAGATATGATTATTCGTATTTTAGATAATCTACTTAGTAATTCATCTAAATACAATAAACCAAAGGGAGAGGTTAAACTAACCGTTAATGGAAATTTAGTTACCATTGAAGATACAGGGAAAGGAATTAAAGATAGCTCTAAGGTATTGGAGCGTTATTATACTGAGCAAGAGAGGGGTTTAGGTATTGGGCTTCACGTGGTCAATAAACTCAATCAAGAGCTTGGAATTTTGATGAACATTGAGTCTAAAATTGGTGTTGGAACAAAAGTTAGTTTAGACTT
>JALUKJ010000402.1 GCA_027056615.1 Campylobacteraceae bacterium
AAATAAAGGTAATAGGGACTATCTTGAAAAAAAATAAAAATTTCAAACAAAAAAATAATTTTATATTAAATAAAGTATGTCATGGAGATTTAGATAAGTTTACAGAACTCTTCTATATTAAAGGTGCTAAAAAACCATCTTTTAAAAATAGGAAAACGTACATAAAAGCTAAATGGTTAGTAGAAGAGGTTAATCCTGTAAAGTTTATAAAAGATTACCAAAAATATCCTTTTAGCAATTTAACCTCTCATGGTAAACTGCTCTTTAAAAATGCAGAAGAGTTTTTAAATGTTGATTTGATGGGTTTTGAAGAGAAAATAGAAAGCTATATTGAGTATAAAAACATGTTGATTATTCCTGAAAAGTTGGATTACAAATACCTCTATGTTTATAACAAACATAGAACTCAAGAGAATAAACATCTTGATTATTATGAGATAGAACATGTGAGTCGAGAAGATAATAGTATTGAGATTGTTGTGAAGCCTCCTAAACATAAAGAATCATTGAATATAGAGGCTTATAAGGGAATATTAAAACAAGAGAATAATAAAATTATTTTAAATTTTTACAATAGTGATGACTACATTACGGCTATTTTTAATAGTGAACTTAGTAATGACTTTAGTGACGCGTTAACGGGGGTAGCAATTGGCATTGCAGATATTAATAAAAAGATACCTGTTGCTAAAAAAGTAGTTTTATCAAAAACAGCTATAACGGATATGAATGAGTTATATTTAACGCTCAATGAGAGTGAAACCATCTCTTCTGAAGAGGATTACTACTCTATAAAACATCATAATACAAACTTTAAAAAGAGTCATTTAGAAAAATATGCCAAAAAGGTAGATGGTCTAAATAACCTTTTTAAAACGCTTAGTGAACTGGACTACTTTAACTCTTTTTATGAACAGTTAGCCTTTAAAGAGTTCTCATCGCTTAACCATATATTTCAAAAAATTAAACATAACAAATCCTATTATACAAGTAGTAGACAAAAAATTTTAGAGATACTAATGGACTCATACCATAGTCAAAAATATACGACTCTTAATATGGTTATGCCTATCTATCAATCTGATAATATATTTGAACATCAATCGAAACATGCACTAACCATACAGAAGCGTTTTCTGGAGTTGAGTAAAAAAATTTCTATCAATATTATTTTTGTTATCAAAGAGTGTCATAAGCCCTTTAGTAAAGAGTTTGAAATATTTTTAACTCAAATTAAATCTTCTGCAAATATATCTTTTTCCTATAAGAAAAATATTGAGTATGAGGTCAATAGTATTGATTTTATTTATACTGACAACAACTATACAATTAGTAAATATTTAAGATTGGATAATCCTGTTTTTTATATTGTTCAAGATATGCAAACAACAGTAGATGAGCATCAAGCTAGTTATAGAAAAATAGATATGAGAAGCATTAGCTATGAAGAGTTTACGAAAAATAGAACTAAAATCTGTACTAAAACCAATCCCCTCCTTCAAAATCTTAGTGGTAAATGGTACTTTTATATCTATGGAAGTAAGCAATTTTGGGAAGATGAGATTTATATCTTTGAAGATGGTAGGGTTGAGTACTACTCTGAAGGCAAAAGAACAGAGATAGGCAAGATAATAACTAAAGAGTATGAGTCTGTACTGTTACTAGATGACCCCATAACCAAAAGAGCTGTTATTGTAGTATTTGACAATCAACACTACAAAATCCAAAAGGCGTTTTTTGCAAAAGTTATTGCTAAACAGATGGAGAGTGATTTAGATATGTTTAGTATTGGTCTCTTTTCGCGAAAAGCGATTGCTAAAGATAAGGCTATAGATATTTTAGGAGATGTTGATGGGGTTCGGCTTTTGGAGAGTGTGGAGATGTATAGGAGGCTTACTAATTATTTAGTTGAAAATATTTAGTATGAGCTAGAGGATTTACACTACAATTTTAGGCATACTTCATATCTAATAAAAAGTAGTTTACACTTTGGAACCGATGGCTTTAGCCCAATGCCATTGAATTAAGCTTAAATACTGTAGGTTCGATTTCATCGAACGGATTGTTTTATGGGCTTCA
>JALUKJ010000403.1 GCA_027056615.1 Campylobacteraceae bacterium
AGAGGTGCTTCACTACTTAAGTTATCTGACTGTGCTGTCAATGGAGAAAAATGCTCTTGTGGGTCGCAATTGTATACTATTGTACCACTTAATTTTTCTATATTGCTCAATTTTTCAACACTACCATTAGCTTCAACTGCTACTTCTTTGAGCATATAACCTCTATGTTCAACACCTTGCATATCAAAATAGTCAGGTAAATCATCAAACTCAATAGCTCTAAAGCCATTTTCATTTGGTAACACTTTAGTATAGTCAATGGTATATTGTGCATTAAAACCAAGAGCATTCATAATATCATTTAGAACATATCCTCCATACTCAACAGCTACATTCATTGGCACAACATACTTATTCATTGAAGTAAGTGTTCCCTCTTGTTGATTAAGAGCAGGTATATCTAAATCCCCTGCTCCAAAGGCAGAAAGTGTAAAATCACCCTTAACATTATAACCAACAGATGGAGACTCAACCTCATCGTCCAAGTCACAAATAAGTGAAACACCCATTGCATTTCCAGCAGGTGGGACAACTACTACATTAATATCTGTATGCTTTTCTACTAAAGCAATCATCTTAGCGATATTCTCAGCCTGTGGGTGAGCATATAGGTCACGACCAACAACTAAAGAGAAACCTACTTTTTTAATATGAGACTTTCTTAACAGCTCTAAATCTTCACTAGAGATAGCATCTAAATCTACATCAATATCAATACCATCAATATCTTTAAGTAAATAAGAGACTAATGAAGATGTAACTGCCTCTTCGTTCCCTACATCATAAGTGATATATTGAGTAACAATATTTTTAATATTGGCATCTTCTATTGGGTGTAGATAAGCAACTCTAGCACTATGCCACTTACTAGCCATATTAATGTGAAACTTCACTAAAGGGGCATCATCATTAACTCGTGTTCCAAGTACCATAATGGCTCTTGATTTTGAGAGTTCTTCTAATGTACCTGTGTTAAGAGATTTACCTGTGATTGAACCATAAGCTTTCATAAATTTTTGATAAGCTCTTGCTTCAGGAGAGATAAGTTTAACCCCCATCTTCTCTTTAAGCAATTGAAGCATAAATGCCTCTTCATTAGAAATCTCTTTAGCAAAAACAATGCTTTTAGCAGTTTTAAACTTCTCAACAGCCAATTTAAAGGCATCTTCATCTTTAGTAACGTTCTCATTAGCAAAGTCAAATCCATAACGAGAAGCTGAACACATGGTAGTAAACTCTGCTTGGTTAGAAGTACGGAAGATTTTTCCATTTTTAACCTCATAAGTCACATCATGAGCTACACCACAGTGAGGACAAGCAGATGGTATCTTACTTAACTCCCAAGCGTTTGAACTGTATTTGAAGTTGGTATCTACCAATGCTCCAACAGGACAGACAGCTGCCGCTTCACCAAGAGTAGCATAGTTTGCCTCTTGTTTTACATTCTCAATAGTTGAGGAGTAACCACCAAATTTAACTTTGAGTGCCTCATCTCCTGTAATCTCAGTTGAAACTCGTACACACTTCTCACACATAATACATAAAGCAGGGTCATATGACACATGCCCCCAATTTTGAACAGGACGAGGCATATCTTGGGTAGTAAAGTTTTGACCATCAAGTCCAAACTCCATAGTTTTGTTTTGTAAATCACACTCACCACTCTGGTCACACACACCACACTCTAGTGGGTGGTTAACATTATAGAGCTTCATAATGTTTTGACGCTCTTGGTAGAGTTCGCTATCGTTCGTTTTGATTATAGCACCATCAACAGCTTTTTCTTGACAAGACAAGATAAATCCATCAACACCCTCAACCTTTACCGAACAGATTCGACATGAAGCGATAGGTAATGTTTTAGTAAGATAACACATAGTTGGAATATAAATTTCATTTCGTCGAGCTATCTCTAAGATAGTTTCACCTGCATGACCTGAACACTTTTTTCCATCAATTGTTAGATTAATAACTTTGCTCATCATACAGCCACCATCGATATGTAGTAACATCGCATACAACGCTCTGCTTCACTTATCGCCTCTTCACCAGTAAATCCAAGATTTACCTCTCTT
>JALUKJ010000404.1 GCA_027056615.1 Campylobacteraceae bacterium
GGCTTAGAGGGAGGGTTATACCTAGCTCCATTCCGAACCTAGCAGTCAAGCCTCCCATCGCCGATAATACTTACTCTGTCTGAGTTGGGAATGTAGGTCGCTGCCTCTTTGGATTCTTTTTCTTTTTTTATCACATCTTACTTTTTAAAAATATATTTGATTCTTAATTTATTGTTCTTTATTTTTTTACCTGAATATGTATTCTATTATATTTTTTATTATGGTGTAATACAATGCATATTCCTTGAGCCTATTATACTACTGAACTTTTCAGAATATAACGAAATAAATTCATATATAATTCGGAGTCTAATCTGAATTTTTTTACAATAAAATAAAAAAGTTGTATCGTGTTTTTGAAATAGAACTCAAACAGATATACGATATGCTTCCTATAAAAGTTATCTTCTCTGGCTCATCAACCATCGAGTTAGAACACGCAAAAGAGCAGACTTGAGTCGTAGTGCTGTTATTTACAGAGTCAATGGACTAAGTTTTAGAGAGTTTTTAGAATTTAAAACCGATATTTCACTTTACTCTTATAGCATAGAGAACATTTTATAGAACCATACAGACATAGCTTTTGAGATTGCTAATAAGCTTAAACCTTTGGAGTTTTGGGCGGAGTATTTGGAGTTTGGAGTGACACGGAAGATGTCGGAAAGCCTATTTTATGTGAACTATTCTAAAATTATAAAAATTGCTAATCTCCTTTTCTATTGGAATATATTAATATCTGGACAAAGTGTTCCCCTATTTGTAAAAATAAGGGCTAAAAGGATAAAATGTCCTACTATTTTTTTTCTAGTTCCCATTACTCCTGCGTAGAAACAAGAAGAAAGAGAAAATTGAAATGGAAGTAAGAGAATATTTATCTCTTACTTAAACACCCTTACGCTATAATTGCGAAATTTTTTTAACTCCAAGGATAAACAATGTCAACATTAAATGTATTTTATGACAAAGATTGTGATTTAAGTATTATTAAATCAAAAACAGTAGCAATGATAGGTTTTGGTTCTCAAGGTCATGCACATGCAGAAAACTTAAGAGATTCAGGCGTTAATGTTGTTATTGGTCTTAGAAAAGACGGTAGCTCATGGGCAAAAGCTGAAGCTAAAAACTTTGAGGTTTTAACTGTTGCAGAGGCAACTGCTAAAGCAGATGTTGTTATGATTTTACTTCCTGATGAAAATCAAAAAGAGATTTATGAAGCACAGATTGCACCAAATCTTAAAGAGGGGGCAACTATTGCTTTTGGTCATGGGTTTAATATTCACTATGGAAGAATTATTCCAAGAGCAGATATTAATGTGACAATGATTGCTCCAAAAGCTCCTGGGCATACTGTACGAAGTGAATTTGTAAAAGGTGGTGGTATTCCTGACCTTATTGCTGTTGGTCAAAATCCAAGTGGAACAACTAAAGAGTTAGCTCTATCTTATGCTTCAGCTATTGGGGGCGGTAGAACTGCAATTATTGAGACAACTTTTAAAGATGAGACTGAAACAGACCTTTTTGGAGAACAAGCTGTTCTTTGTGGTGGTGTATCTTCTTTAGTTCAAGCAGGTTTTGAAACATTGACAGAAGCAGGTTATGCACCAGAGATGGCTTACTTTGAGTGTCTACATGAACTTAAATTGATTGTTGACCTTATGTTCGAGGGTGGAATTGCAGATATGAGATACTCTATATCTAATACAGCAGAGTATGGAGACTATGTTTCAGGTAAACGTGTTATTAATGCTGAATCTAAACAAGCAATGAGAGATATTCTTACAGAGATTCAAGATGGTAGATTTGCAAAAGACTTTATCTTAGAAGGTCAAGCAGGATACCCAAGAATGAATGCAGAGAGAAATAATGACCAAGAGCTTCTTATTACTAAAACAGGTAATAAACTAAGAGAGATGATGCCTTGGATTAGTGCTAATAAAATTGTTAATCAGGAAACAAACTAATCTGATTTATGTTAAAATTCCTTTTTATTAAAAGGAATTTTTATGAATAGTTTATTTGAATTTAAAGGAGTAATTATTGCTCTATTTCTAGGAGCATTATTTACTTT
>JALUKJ010000405.1 GCA_027056615.1 Campylobacteraceae bacterium
TCAGTTAGATAACCACTGCTACTTATTAATTCTGCTTTTATTAAATCTAGTAGCAACTCTTTATTTCTATATTGGATACTTTGTAGTATAATTTGTATGTGCATACATGATAAGAATCATCTTTTTCTTTAAATCTTCCTTTTTTTGTCTAAAGTGTAGTTTTGTATAATGCAGGGATTAGATTTTACTCTACGACGAACAAAAACCATAATTACAAAAATAATTGTAGAGATATTTAGTGTAACAAGAAAAAGTAAAGTTGTTAAACTATACTCTTCAAGTGCCATAAGAGTAAACATATCTTTAATAATCATTATTATAAAAAAAATTAATTTCTCTTCAAATGGGTAGTAGTAAGCCTTTTTAAAGGTAGGAATAAAGCCTAATGTATCAATAACACTCAATAAAATAACAGCATTTAGAGCCGAATCGGTCATATACCAAAGTGGAATGGCACAGAGGGCTAGAGTAAAAAAGAACCAATCACTTCTGCTAATAATATTGTGTGAGACTTTTTTGTAGGCAAGAAAGGCAATAAAAAAGCAGATAAGTGATGAAACCCCTACAGAAAAAGAGCCAACACCACCTTTGCTAGAGAGCATCGCAAAAAAGGCAATGGATGTTGTCATGCCCCAAATAACCCATGAAAAAATATGAGGTTTTGTTTCATTGTCTAAAATGCCTTTTATATATGGGAAGTAGGCAACAAAGACTAAGATTATAGCAATGGTACTGTAGATTTGTTTTGCTTCTATGAGAGTTCCTTTTTAGGAATTTTAGCTAAAAAAGAATGAAAATTTTTAACTCCCATAATGAAACCGACAAGCCATAACATTTATCTGTTCATCAAATACCTCATAAACCAAACGATGTTCAGAGTTTATACGCCGTGACCAACAACCTTGAAGTTCATGTTTTAGAGGTTCTGGTTTTCCTGTTCCCTCATACGGAGTTCTTTTTATCTCTTTTAATAAACTGTTGATTTTTTTGAGTAGTTTTTTGTCGTATTGTTGCCAATAGCAGTAGTCATCCCATGCTTCATCTGTAAAAAGAAGATTCATTACTCAAGTAACTCTCGTTGTGTGACTTTTCCTGCTCTTGCACTTGCCAATGAGTTCAGTAGATGCTCTCTGTTTTTAGGTGAAGAAAGTAGATAATTGGTCTCTTTCATCGCGTTGTAACTCTCAAGTGAGATAATCACAACATTTTCTCCATTTTTACGGTTCACAATGACCTCTTCACTATTAGCATAGACTGAATCAAATAGTGATTTTAGGTTATTTCTTGCTTCTGTAAAATTGACTACTTGCATAAAAACTCCTTTATGTTCCATATATTGTACATAGTATAGGACATTATAGGGAAAATGTCAAGTTTTAGAAAAACATCTCAAAAGGAACAGCAAAATTCCTCTCATCTATCTCTAAAACAACATCTCCCATATAAAAAACGGCATCCTTCATATCTACCGAAAAGTAGTTTACACTTTTTTTAGGAATCGGAGACTTTAGTCCAATGCCAATGAATTAAGCTCAAATCCTGTAGGTTCGATTTCATCGAACAAAAAATCAGAACCCGTAAAACAATCCGTTCGATGAAATTGAACCTACAGATTCCAAACATTAATTCGTTAATTCATTGGCATTGGACTTTAGTCCCGAAAAATAATAAGCGAGGCTAAAGCCATCGGTTCCAAAGTGTAAACTACTTATGAAACATGCCTAAAAAACAATCCCTAAAATATCTTTTGTAGAGCTTTTTTGAAAATCAAAAATATGTTTAAAGTCACCCTTATCTACAGAGTGAGAAGCTTTAACCTCAATAGCTAACATCTCTTCGCCTCTGCTTAAAATAAAATCTATCTCTTTTTTGTCGCTAGTATGATAGTGAAATATATCAGTATTATCTACGACAAAACTAATGTGTTTTTTGAGTTCTGAAAAAATAAAAGTTTCAAAAATTTGACCTTTATAATGGGACTCATTGAGTATTTTTGCATTTTTTATTCTAAGCATGTGACAGACTATTCCTGAGTCTATAATGTGTAGTTTTGGAGAGTTACTAA
>JALUKJ010000406.1 GCA_027056615.1 Campylobacteraceae bacterium
AAAATGCTATAAAAAATAAAATATAGCGGAAAAAGGAATGCAATTATATAGAAAAAAAATTAGAATGTCAAGGGATTATTGAAAATTCTTATTTTTTTTCTAAATTTATCTTCTTCTATAAGAGAGTGCTTCTAAAAGATGTCTCTTCTCTATATTAACAGAACCTTCTAAATCGGCAATGGTTCGAGCCACCTTTTTGATAGAGGCAATACTTCGGTGAGAAAGTGAAAAACGCTCTATTGCTGTAAATAGAATTTTTTGGCTCTCTTTATTTAAGATGCAAAACTCTTCAACTTCTCTCTCTTGCAGTTTTCCATTAAGGTTTTTTTGACCTCTTCTTTTTTGTTGAATAAAGGCTTTGTTAACCATAAGTTTTAGTTCTTTAGAGGAGAAGTCTTTTTTGTCATTCATACTAATCTCTTGCATAACTACAAAAAGGTCAATTCTATCTAAAAATGGGTCAGAGAGTCTATTTTTATAGCGTTTTATCTCTTGCTCAGAACATCTACAACTTTTTGTTTTAGACAAAGCATTACCACAAGGACAAGGGTTCATAGCTCCTACAAACATTATATCTGCCTCATACTCTACTTTTGAGTTAACACGTGAGATATTTACTTTTTTGTCTTGTAAAGGCTCTCTTAAAGCTTCTAAAATGTTTTTACTAAAGTGTGGAAGTTCATCAAAAAACAAAATTCCATTGTGAGCTAGAGCAACTTCTCCAATCTTGGCTTGATATGAACCACCACCAAAAATAGAAGCAGAGGTAGCTGTATGGTGTGGAGAACGCATAGGACGTTTAGCTTTAAAGTCAGGCACTGTTCCATCTAAAAACTGATGTTTTGCAATAGAGAGCATCTCTTGTTCACGTAGAGGAGGTAAAATGTCTCTTAAGCGTTTAGCTATCATACTCTTTCCACACCCTGGGTTTCCCTCCATTAAAAAGTTATGCATTCCAGCTGTGGCAATGAGTCCTGCTCTTTTAGCAATGCTTTGCCCTTTAACATCTGCAAAGTCATCAGTTATCTCAATATGGTCATAAAAAATCTCTTTGTTAATCTCTATCTTATCTGCTTTATATGCAAATTGTGTTGTAGTGGCTTGAAAATTTTTCTCTTTTATAATTGTAATTGCTTGGCTAAGTGTCTCCACAGCTATAAACTCTACTCCTGCAATATGACTTAAATGTTTTATTGCACTTTTAGGAACCATAGCACGTTGAAGTAAACCTTGCTCTTTAAGTGAAAGAATAATAGGAAATAGTGTTGAGCTAGATTTTACTCTACCATCAAGTCCTAGCTCTCCAAAGACAAAAAGGTTTTTTTCTTCTATGGACTCTTTATGTAAAGCATTAAGCAGAGCAATAGATAAGTCAAAGTGTGTTCCACGTTTTTTAAGGTCAGAAGGACTAAGGTTAATGGTTATTTTTAAAGGTGGAAAGATAAAATTATTGGTTAGTAGTGCAGATTTTACACGCTCCTTTGCCTCTTGAATATCTGAACTTACAAGTCCTACCACAGAAAAGCCTGGAAGCCCTTTAGTAAAAGTTGCTTCCACTTCAATACTTTTAGCAACAAGACCATCAAGTGTTGCACAAGTCAGATGATTTACAATTGCTTTCTTTTTAGTCTCTTTTACTTTTGGTGGAAAGTTACCACTATAGTTATTTGGGCTCATATCTTATTTTAACATAAAAAAATAATATTTATTATTAAACGAAACTAAATTCTAATACTTTTTTATAAAATAAGATTTATCTTAAAAGTTAAAAACGATATAGGTCAAGAGATGTTATAATCTCTTTATTATAAAAGTAAGGCAAATTAATATGTTATTTAAATATAAAGGTATGACCAAACAAGGGAAAAGTGCCAAAGGAAGTATAGAAGCTTCAACTATAGATGAAGCTAAACAGAAGTTAAAATCACAAGGTATCTTCTATCAAGATATTGTTGAAACCTCTCAGGTTAATCTTAAAAACTTTTCACAACGTGAGATGCCAGGTCCTTTGCTATCATCTTTTGCTAAAGAGTTATCTTCTTATCTTAACTCAGGAATGGCTATTTTAACGGCAATTAAGCTCATTGAGGGGCAACATAAAAAAGAGAAGAAGTATGCCTCATTTTTAGCTTCGCTCCGAACCATGATTGAAGAGGGAAAATCTCTCTACCATGCATTGGCTTCTCAGTCTGTTTACTCTATGCCAGATTTCTTTTTACAAAGTATAAATGTAGCAGGACAGAGTGGTAAGATGGTTCCTGTTCTTATTCAGATGGGAACATTTTTCTCTTCTCAAGCAAAGGTTAAAAAGCAGGTAAGTAATGCTATGGCTTATCCTCTTTTTATCTTTATTGTAGCAATTTTAATGACAGGCTTTTTGATTGCATTTGTTGTACCTAAAATTACAGGTATCTTTGAAGATACAGGACAAGAGTTACCCGAAATTACACAGTTTGTTTTAGGACTTAGTGATTTTTTAACAGCAAACTATATTGCAATAATTGTTGGCTTTTTTGTAATAATCTTTGGCTTTAAATTTGCCTATAAACACTTTTATGGATTTAAAAAAGTTTATGATAGTTTAATGTTAAAGTTGCCTATTATTGGTGAGCTTATTCAAAACCATGAACTTGGACGATTTTCCTACATATTATCTCTTATGTTAGCCTCTGGTGTATCTTATGCTCATGCTGTAAAGTTGGCAACAACCACCTTTTCTAATGCTTCTATGAAAGAGAGTTTTGAGTCAGCATCTGAAAGGGTTATAGAGGGTAATAAACTCTCTACTTCACTACAACGTGGTAAAGGAATGTTACCTAAACGTAACTTTATGCAGGCATTAGCACTGGGTGAAGAGTCAAGTGAAGTTGCAAGTATTTTAAGTAATATAGCAGCCCTTTACCGTGAAGAGAATGATGACAGACTAAAAATGTTGCTATCTTTACTTGAACCATTTATGATGCTATTTATTGGTTTGGTTGTTGGTGTTATTGTTGCAGCTATGCTTTTACCAATCTTTTCAATGAATTTAGGCTCATAATTATGTTAAAATTCTCTTTTAGGAGTTAGAAATGGCAAAAAAACAACGTTTTAGAGATACAAAAAAAAATAAAACAACTAAAGGTATAGAAAAAAGAGTTAAACCTACTATTCCTTATGCAAATAATAGACAGAGAGCAAAAGCATTTTTAACTGATATTTTTATGCTATTTATGCCCATTATGTATGCTGTTATATATTTAGTAATGGAGGGACGAGAAGGAGCGTCAGAGCAAAAGCTTTTAGCATGGGTCTATGTAATGATTCCATATTTATTGCTTTTGACATTTTTTATGTGGAAAGATAAGGGTCGAACACCTGGTGCAAGGTCACAAGGCTTAACAGTAATTGACTTTTATACTTTAGATAAGCCCTCTCTTTTCTCTATTGTTTTTAGAAACTTAATGTTACCTTTTAGCCTCTTTATTCCTATTTTTTGGTTTGTTCCTCTCTTTCGTAAAGATAAACGTACTATTCATGATTTGTTAAGTGCTACTTGTCTAATTGTTGACCCTAATCCTCCTAAAAATTTGGAAGTAAAAACAAAATCTACGAAATGAAGCTACTTCTATCTCTTTTCTATTTCGCCTACTTTGCATTAGTAGGTGTCTATATTGTATTTGTACCTAAAACACTTTTAGATTTTGAGTATACCAAGTTACAAATAGGTATTATTGGTTCAGCTGCACCCTTTATGCGTTTTTTACTTCCATTTATATTTAAACACTATATTGAATTAACACAATATATCTTTAGATTAGCACTTCTGTTTACTTTTATTGGGGCGTTACTTCTACTTGGCACGGTGGAGAATTTTTGGACATATCTAACTGCAAATCTGCTTTTTGGTGCTTCTATGGGTGTTATTTTGCCTTTTGTTGAGACTATTGCTTTGAGTACATTAACAAAAAAACTCTATGGAAAAATTCGTCTTTGGGGTTCTGTTGGATTTATTGTTGTAGTACTTGCCTTGGGAGAACTTAATCTATCTTCTACCTTAACCTTCTATTGTCTGTCACTCTTTGCACTTCTTACTTTTTTGTTTGGCTATTTTATTGTTCATAAAGAGAGTATTGTAAAAGGAGAAAAAGAGGAGGACTCATCTGCTTTTTCATTAACTAAATATTGGGCATTTTGGAGTAGTATATTTTTAATGCAGGTTGCTTTTGGTGGATTTTATATCTTTTTTACCATTTATGAAGGAGAGCAAGGATTCTCTTCAAAAGTGGTCTCTTACTTATGGAGTTTTGGGGTAATTTGTGAGATTATTATGCTCTACTTTCAAGGAGCATTACTTCAAAGAAATCTTTTAACTATTCTAAAAGTTGCAACGATGGTTACAGCCTTTAGATGGCTTCTACTCTACCTCTACCCCTCTTCACTCTTTTTAACTTTTTTAGGGCAGTCTCTACATGCTGTAAGCTTTGCACTCTATCATACATCAGCAATTACCTATGTCTTCTCTCTCTATACACAAAAGCGTTTAGCTCAACAGTTCTTTTTAGGAATCTCATTTGGGTTAGGGGGTTCTTTGGGTGCGTTTTTGGCAGGGTTTGTTTATGATAGCTATCCTAAACAACTCTTTTTAGTAGAGTCTATTATTGCTTTAATTGCATTTTTAATGTTATTGATTCATTCAAAACGGAAAAAATTATATTTTTAAAACCAAATCATACATAGTTGACATCTTTACTCGTGACGAAGCTCCAGCTTCGTCATGTAACGAGGAAAAAATCCTAAAAATTTAGAAAAAAACAATCCCTAAAAAAATAGTACTAATAAGATAACTACCTTTAAAGAGCAATAAGAACACTATTTTAATCCCAAAAATTTTGTTAGAAAATATTCTTTTTTTAAGTTATTTTGTACTATGATGTCACATATCAGATGTTAAGAAGATAAAAAGAGATGAATGGAATCCCCTCGGTCGCTTAAAACTAACGAATTCCATTCAAAAGAGATTTTAACTAAAACTCGCTAAAAGTCTCTTTTTATTATACAAGAGATGTTAGTATTTGGACTCTTGAATTTAAATTCAAGGATTCATTATGTCTATACTAACACCAAAGCCCTATCAAAAATTTGCTCACACCACCGTACTTGACCGAAAATTCCGTCTAAAATACAACTTAACCTACGCACAAACAGAAATTATTGCCTATTTGGTGATGATTGCTCAAAGTTGGAAAAATATTATTGTGATAGATGGATATTTTGTTATTCTTACCAAAAAAATCAAAAATGACCTCTTATTAGGTGAAAAAACCATCGAAGCTTCCATTACAAAACTCAAAAAACTAGGACTCATAGAGACAACATTAGTAAAAGTTCCACAATGGAGGTCAAATGAGAACTTTAGAGGGGTAAAGATTACTGCATTGGGAGCAGAATATAGTCTTAGTCACTACAAACCTCAACTAAAAGAAGAAGTACAAGAACTACGAGAAAAAAATAAAGAACTAGAATTTAAATACCAATCTATGCTAGTTCAAGAAGAAAGTGAAGAAGAGATACACAAAAAAGCAATAGAGGCTCTGCGTCAAGAAGCTAAAAAAGATGAAGAGATTATACTTTTAAAACAAGAGGTGAAAGAGCTTCAAAAAAAACTTGAAATAAGCATGGAAAAAGAGAGTCAAAAGGTTATTTCAGCAGAGAAAAAAGAGGAAAACTTAGAAGATTTTAGAAAGAAAATCACCTCCAAATTTGCTAAAAGTGGAGAACCCATCTGTAATACCCTCTCAAATAAAGACAATTGGGGAAAAGAGGTTCAATTTTACATCAACAGCTACAACAAAGTGAGCATCTACACCACCCAAGGTAAGTTAAAACAGATTGTAGAACCCAAACAGATAGAGAATTTTTGGTCATGGCTATTTGCCCATCAACATCGAGTTGGAAAGATTTTAGATACCAAAACTCCTCCTACTATTTCACATCTTTTAAAATATATAGGTAAATCTGTTGTTATCAACAAAACTATTTTTAAAATCCATAAGATAGAACCTGTCATTGGTGGGGTTAAAGTTCAATTTCAAGATAAAGAGGAACAGGATATAAGGCTTAAGAGTGAATTTGGAAGTGAGGTTATTGATTTGAAGAGGTTTGAAGATTGGGTTGTGGATGCAGTGGTTGTACAACCTTAGCTCCTTTCCATTGACTTTAAGATAATTTTTCCTCATGACGAAGCTGGAGCTTCGTCACGAGGAAAAAAATATATCTTACATATAAATTATATTGTGACTAATGAAAACTCTCCTCCTCTACTCTCTACAATATAACTACTATTTTTTACCCAATCACCACAATTAAGATAACGAATACCATTAACCATACTATCTTCTGGAATATGAAAATGTCCACAAATAACCGTAGAACAACCTTTCTCTTTGGCTTGACTTACCATATATGATTTAAAAGAGTGGTGTAGAAGCTTTTGAGCAAAGGGCTTAATATAACAATAATAGAAACTCTCTTTTTGAACACCAACACTGTTTTTTACCCTAAATATTGCTCTAATTTTTCTTAGATAAGATATAACTCGTTTCAGATATCTAACCCCTTGTTTTAGAATTTTATTGATTTTACCTTGAGTATGAAAATTGTGTCCATGTTCAAGATAAATAGAGGGTTGAGAAGATAAATAGATATAGTTTTCCTTGGGGATAAATTCACCTATAGTAATTGGAACTTTATCTCTATCCTCTTCATTATTTCCAACAATATAGATAACTCTCCACATTTTACTTTGAATTAACTCTATAAACTTTACAATATCAGGGTGTTCTTTAGAAGTAGACCTATTAACAATATCACCAACTAAAAAGAGTTGCTCTGTTTCAATATTTTCTAGTAGATTAAAAAGTTTTTTACTATTATTGTGCGATGAACCTAGATG
>JALUKJ010000407.1 GCA_027056615.1 Campylobacteraceae bacterium
GGTTATGATAAAAGATTTTCAAATAGCAATAGATGATGTTGTTAAAAAACTTAATATCAAAAAAGAAGAGCTTTTAGAATATATGAAACAAAGCTAAGGGGTCAAAGCCCTTTCCTAGATGTAGCATACAGAGAGTTAAAAGAGAAAGGAGATTACTATTTTGAGTATGAACCTATTAAAAAAGGACTAGCCTATAGTAGTATAAAATTTACTATTTTTAAAAATGGCGAAAAAATCAAAAAAGATTTTCATGAAAAGAAAAAACAAATTTTACAAAACTCAACTACCAAAGCTTTAGCCCAAGAGCAGATACGCCGTATTATAGAGCGACAGGGAAATAAGGTTAAAGATAGATTGAAATATGAACAGAAGCTGTTTCAGCTTTATCTGCAAGGAGAATTGAAATTTGATAAGGATATTCAAACGGTTATTGATAATATGTAGAAAAGTAAGGGTTTAGTAGGATTTTAAGGATTGTTACTCTGTTTTGATAAATATTTTCAATTATGAAAAATGGATATTTAATCACTGGGGTGTGAAGTTTAGATAAAGGTGTATGTAAGTTTTGTTATGTAAAGTGGCTTTGACCCCTAAGCTTGACCCCTAAGCTTTGAACTTGATGTGATTTCTCTGATAATCCATCAATATATGGAGAGCTTAATCTTGTATCTACAGTGGCTTTATTCCTATACATCTAGATTTAAATTCGAGAAAGTGAGTATTTACTCAGGTTCAGTTAAATCTCTTAATTGAAGAGTAATCTATTTTTGATATACTTAAAATAAAAAGTTTAGGAGTTTTTATGCAATTAACCATTAATATATCTAATGAACAGCTTTTTGATAAAATAGTATGGTTGTTAAATAGCTTTAAAAATCAAGGTCTTGAGATTGTAGAGAGTAAACATATAGATTTTTTTAAATCTAATAATTCACAAGAAGATATTTTAAGTAGTTTTAGAGATGGTATCAAAGATATAAAAAAACTAAAAGATGGTGATAGCTCTGTACTCTATAATGGTTCTCTTGATGATATGATGAGAGAGTTAAGATAGAATGGATAGTTTATCTATTATCCCATTTAAAACTTTTGTAAAAGATGTTAAAAAACTTAAAAAGAGGTACAAAAATATTTTAAATGATATTGAGGAGTTCAAAAAAATTATAAAAGATAACCCTACAGTTGGTATATCTTTGGGGCATGGAGTTTATAAAGTCAGAGTAAAAAATAGCAATAAAAATCAAGGTAAAAGTGGTGGTTATCGTGTTATTACCTGTTTTATTGATGAAAACAATACTCTCTATCTTGTTAAAATGTATGATAAAAGTGAAATTGAGAGTATTAAAACTTCAAAATTGCTTGAGATTATTGAAGATGAATTGGGTGTGCATTAAGTTGTAATAATTGAAACTTTATATTTGTGACTTGACCCCCTTATTTATCTCTTGCTAATTTTAATGATAGCCCCCTCTTTAAAGGTGAGATTTAATCACTGGGGTGTTAAGTGCTATACACTTACTCATACTTGGCAGTCGTGAGCAAATTATCGGATTGAATGAAAAACATAGGTTGATATTGGAGTTGTTGGGCAATGCTTATATGTGGCTTTATGGGATTGTCACCAATACATCAAGGGAAAAAATTAAATAGGAAAACTGGGTGTGGAATGACGGATCAAAATCACTACTTTGACTCTTTAAGGTTTTATATTAATGCATTCCCATCGAAGGAACAACGGGAACGAGGGGAAAAAATACCTCAAGCTTAAAAGCTTGAGAATCAATATCTTAATGTTTCCAAATAGGTTCTTTGTTACCTGTTCCCCAACCTTTGCCAAAATCTTCATGTTGTGTTACCTTATCTACATTCCAACCACTTAAATCGTGGTTTGTAAAAGCTGTTGCATTAATGAACATCCCTTCCATTTCAATAACATTAGATACATCCCACTTACTAATATCCTACTTTCATCAAACCTATAACCTTAAACGAATATAATACCAAACCAATTCAAAAATAAGGGAAAAACTATCTGTTT
>JALUKJ010000408.1 GCA_027056615.1 Campylobacteraceae bacterium
GTTGCTCACTCTGTTTGTGATTTAATCAAAGATTCAAATGCTAAACTTCATGAAGCTTCAATGGCTGAAATGGGTGCAGCGTGTGTAGCATCTGCTGGTAAAGGTTTAACCACTGGTACAGCTGCAGCTATGACTGTTTACCCTGTTGTACCTGACTTTGAAACATACCCAGGAACAGGTAGAGATACTGACTATACCTTTGGAGAAGTTGGTCTTGCTGGTCACTGGATTAAACATATATTACATCATATGTTTATCTACAAAGCAAAACTTTATCCAGGTTGGACTTTAATCCCTGAATAAACCTTTTGCAAAACTAAGTTTAAAAAGTTTTGCAATAACTTTAATGAAATTATAATAACAATAAGGAGAAACAATGGAACACGAAAAGAACTTTCAAAAAAATGACCAATTTACACTAACAATGATGCCAGGTGGATTTGCAAAAAAAATGAGAACTTGTCTTATTTTTCAAGCATTTAGATTTGCAGTAATTAACCTTAAGATGTTAGTTGTTGTGAGCAAAAGCCACTAATCCCTACATAATAAGAGGAGCATATCTGCTTCTCTTCTCTTTCAAATATTTTTTAAATTTAATCACTTTTTAGCTTTAATAAGTATTTAACTAAGGAGAGAAGTGTCATGGTTCAAACAATTAAGTATTATCCAGATAGCTCTATTAATATCAATGCAGGTCCTATCAGAAGCTTTAAAGAGAGCTATAGTGACATGCTAACCGATATTATAGATACAATGAAAGAGCATAATTTAGATGCTCTTTCTGCCATTCAAATAGGATACCCTTATCAACTAATGGTTATAAAAGAGAATGAAGAGTATTGTGCATATGCAAACCCTAGAATTATTACTCAAAACAAACCTTTTGATTCAACCGAAGAGAGTATCTACTTTAGAAATCATGCCATTACTGTAAAACGCTATGAAGAGCTTAGTATTGTTTATGATGATAAAAATGGCGATATGAAAACAAAAAAGATAGACAACAAAGAGGAGGCTTCAACTTTTCAAAGAAAACTTGACTACCTTTTCAATACAACACTTTTAGATAGACTCAATCCAAACCAAAAAGAACAAGCCATAAAAGCATTAGCAGGGAAAGGAATCATGCCAGATAAAACAGATGATTACTGCCCTACTTTTAGTAAAAAAGAGTATTTTGTGAGTGTGACCGATAAACTACTCTTCTTTATGTTTGTATCTTTCCTTTTACCACTTTTTAATATCTCAAAAGAGACTTTAGCTAGTTGGTACACCTATGATAAATTTGCATTCCCTGCTGTTATTGTAATTATGATTGGATTTTTCTTTTATGCTCAATATGAAGCAAAGCAATTCAGTCAATGTACCTCTTGCCAAGTGGGGAACAATATTGGAGTAATGGTTAAACGAATAACTGTTGGGATTCTGTTTGCAGTAGCCAGTTACTTTATTTTAGGCTAAAATTACCATATATATAACAATAATTTATAATTTTTATAACTTGTTCTTTATATTATAGATATTTATACTATATTTTTACTATTACTACATAAGGAAAAGATTAATATGATAGAAAAAAATGAAATTGATAGAATTTTACATCAAGTTATCTACCCAGGCTTTTCTAAAAGCATTATAGATTTTAATTTTGTAACAGATATTAAAATAGAAGAGAACAAGATAGTTATTAACTTAACTATACCATCAGCTTCTAGTGCCATAGCAAAACAGTTAGAAGATGAGATTACGAAACGCTTATCATCTCTTGGTTTAGAGACAATAGTAGATATAAAACAACCTAAAATACCAAGAGAGACAAGTTCCAATGGTAAAAATGTCCTGCCAAATATTCAAAACTTTGTTATGGTTAGCTCAGGAAAAGGTGGTGTTGGTAAATCTACAACTACCGTTAATCTTGCTATTGCTTTGGCACAACAAGGTAAACGAGTAGGACTACTTGATGTTGATGTTTATGGTCCAAATATTCCAAGAATGATGGGAATAGAGGGAGAGCAACCTATCTTTTTAGGT
>JALUKJ010000409.1 GCA_027056615.1 Campylobacteraceae bacterium
ATCTTACTAGTTTTTTTAATGGGCTTTTATAGGTTTTCTCTTGCATTATTATGCCTTTTTGGGGAATGAAAGTTGTGTTGATTTTTATAGTTTTTTAGCTGATAGTTTGCTTAAACTGCAAACTCCAGGTTCGATTTCATCGAACGGATTGTTTTATGGGCTTCAATTTTTTGTTCGATAAAATCGAACCTACAGGATTTGGGCCTAATTCATTAGCATTGACGAGGACGTTGGGAACGAGAAAAATATCTTTTTCTCTTTAGTCATCATAACTTATAAAACTCTGCTGTTGCACCACTAATATAGGTAATTTTATCGAGTAGTTCACAGTTATCTCTCCATACCGTGCAAGAGGCATTTCCATAGATAACATATACATCATTTTCAAAACTATCTTTTTGTTTCATAATATTATCAAAAACTTTCTGCATTACTACCTCATCAAATGGGTTAAAAAAGTAGATTAAAGTGGTCTCTTTTGGCAAATTATACTCTGTTGCATCTTCATAGATAGACTCAACATCATCTAAACCTAATGCTTTAATATTTTTTAGAGCAGACTCATGCAACTCTTTAGCAAACTCTACTCCTATAGCTCGTTTGAAACCTAACTTTTTAGCATGTATAATACCTGCTCCCTTACCACTACCAAAATCTACAAAAAGAGTTCGGTTAAGTGGTTTATCAATGGTTCTTTCTAAATCTCCTAATAGTTGAGATAAAAAGTCAAGAGAGGTAGATACCAATGCAGTACCATGTTCTTTATACTCTCCTTTACGTGTTAAGTCATAAATATTTTGTGTTTCAAAATCAACCCTTTTAATTTTATAGTAGAGTCTTTGAGCTATTTTACGAACTGTTGGAAGCACACCATTATCTCTTAATGATTTAAAAAAAATAGATATTTTATAAGAGAGTCTATTCTCATGTGACATATCTGCATTTGTGTGTGTTTTTCTCATTTTGAACCCTTTCTTAAGATATAATTACAAAGATTATGACATAATTTATCTTTTTTATATATTATTTTTTATTGTTTTATGTTAAAATGACACTATAGCAAGGGGACAATTTGAAAATTTTAACAAAAGAAGAGTTCAGTAACCTAACTTCAAACTTTATTTCATTAACACTTCTACAAGCACTAAACTATATTTTACCTCTAATTACTCTACCATACTTAGTAAAAACATTAGGAATTGACAACTTTGGTCTACTCTCTTTTGCTACAGCTACAGTTGCCTATTTTGGAATTTTGACCGATTATGGCTTTAATCTTACTGCAACAAAAGATATATCTATACATCGTGATAACAAATATAAAGTAGTAGAGATTTTCTCATCGGTTATGAGCATTAAATTTTTGTTACTTCTTTTTAGTTTTCTACTTTTAAATATAGTTGTGTTCTCTTTTGATAGATTTTCAAAAGATTGGGTTATTTACCTCTTAAGCTTTGGTTCAGTGGTAGGTCAATTTCTATTTCCTATTTGGTTTTTTCAGGGTATGGAGAAGATGAGATATATGACCTACTTAAACCTTGTATCAAAACTTATCTTTACAATCGCTATTTTTATTTTTGTAGAGGAGAGAGAAGATATATATCTAGTTCCACTCTTCTTCTCTTTAGGTGGAATTATTGCTGGCAGTTTATCACTATATATTATCTACAGATAGTTTAACATAGACTTTAAACTGCAAAAACTCTCAACACTAAAAAACTATTTAGCTCAAGGGTGGCATGTTTTTCTCTCTCGTTTTTATGTATCTATGTATAGTATCCTTTTCAATAGAAAATAATAGAAATCACAAAAGTATCGAAAATGATTATCAATCTATTATACAATAATAATCTACCTACTTCAATTTCATCTCACTAGCTATAATAAGCTATTATTATAACTTTCCTTTGCAGGAATCGGTAGTTAAGATGTCGTAGCCTAACTATTGCGGCTTAAGGTAATTGCTATTTAATACATGAATTCTACTATTTTAGTTACTTTTATAAATTATTATTGTTAAATTTATAAAAG
>JALUKJ010000410.1 GCA_027056615.1 Campylobacteraceae bacterium
ACTATAAATGTTAAACAAACAATAAAAAAGGAAAATTAATTTTTTGACTGAGGAGTTAACATGAAATTTTTACAAATAGTGTTGTTATTGACAATGGTTGTGGCACTTGACGCTGCTAAGATTACGTGGGATAAAAATGGTAAGCCGATTATTGCAAAGTCAGAAAAACCAATTAAAGGTTGTCATCAAGGTGGACTAGAAACAATGAGTAACGACGCAAATAAAACTAAAGTACCTTGTAAATAGTAAGTAAAGTCCTAAGACTTTACTTCATACTGTTCACGACCCATCTGGTAGATATCATTACCTTTTGTGTCGTTGACTACGGTTACGGGAAAATCTTCTACTGTAATCCTTCTTACTGCCTCTGGCCCTAACTCTGGGTAGGCAATAACCTCTGCTGAACGAATCTGTTTACCAAGTAAAGCACCTGCTCCACCTGTTGCACCAAAATAGATACCATCATAAGCTACACAAGCATCTTTTACCTCTTGGTTACGTTTACCCTTACCTATCATACCTTTTGAGCCATTTTTAAGCATTGTAGGCGAAAAGGAGTCCATTCTATAAGATGTTGTTGGTCCAGCACTACCAATAGGGTCACCTGGTTTTGGAGGAGTAGGTCCTACAAAATAGATTACTGAACCTTCTAAATCAAAAGGAAGCTCTTTTCCTGCTTCAATTAAATCTACTAATCTTTTGTGTGCAGCGTCTCTAGCTGTATAGATAGTACCATTTAGAAGTACAGTATCACCTGCTACAAGTTTTTTTGTATCTTCAGAAGTTAATGGGGTTGTTAATGTATAAGTTGCCATCTATTTTCCTTATATTGTAATATGAGTATGTCTTGATGAGTGACATTGAACGTTAACTGAAACAGGTAGAGAAGCGATATGACATGGATTAGACTCAATATGAACAGCTAAGGCTGTTTTTGTACCACCCATACCCATAGCTCCAATTCCAAGATTGTTAATCTCTGTAAGCATACGCTCTTCAAGTTCTGCCATTTCAGGGTCAGGGTTTGTTGTCTCTAAATCTCTAAATAGAGCATGTTTTGAGCTAATAACAGCCTTTTCAAATGTACCACCAATTCCTACACCAACAGTAATTGGAGGACAAGGATTTCCACCTGCATCAGAGATAACCTCTTTAACATACTCTACAATACCATCTTTTCCTGCTGCTGGTGGGAAAACTCTTGCACGAGATACATTCTCTGAACCACCACCTTTAGCAGCGTACTCAATATCTATCTTATCTCCCTCTACAATGTCAAAGTGAATAATAGCAGGTAAGTTGTATCCAACTGTATCTTTTAGATTGAGACGGCTAAATGGTTCACAAGTAGATGCTCTTAGGTAACCCTCTGTATACCCTTCTTCTGTTCCTTTATTGATTGCATCTTTTAATAGACCACCTTTAATACGAACATTATCACCTACTTTTACAAAAAAGACAGCTAAGCCTGTATCTTGACAGAGTGGACGCTTCTCATTTTTTGCAATATTTGCATTTTCAAGTATTTGGCGAATAACCTCTTTACTTACAGGAGACTTCTCAGCCTCCATAGCAGCCTCTAAGGCATCATAAGTATCTTGAGGAAGGTCAGTTCCACAATGCATAATCATGTTCTTTACAGCTTTGACAATATCGTCAAATTCAATTTCTCTCATAATTTCTCCTATATAGAATAATGAGTTCATTGTACTCTTTAGCGTGTTAATAGTAAATAAATAGATTAGGGTAGTCAAAAAGCTTTAGGTGGATGGGTAGAGAGGTAATAGGGTAGGGGTAATGTCAAGGAGTTATACTGGTTACGAAGCTCCAGCTTCGTAACCCAATATTGGAATATAAATTTTTAAAAGAGTTATTATTCTAATATGCATTTCCACCGAGAGGGCAATGCCATTGAATTAAGCCCAAATCCTGTAGGTTCGATTTTATCGAACAAAAAATTGAAGCCCATAAAACAATCCGTTCGATGAAATCGAACCTACAGTTTTTGAATATTTATTCCTTAATTCATT
>JALUKJ010000411.1 GCA_027056615.1 Campylobacteraceae bacterium
GAAATCGAACCTACAGATTCCAAACATTAATTCGTTAATTCATTGGCATTGGACTTTAGTCCCGAAAAATAATAAGCGAGGCTAAAGCCATCGGTTCCAAAGTGTAAACTACTTATGAAACATGCCTGATTTATTAAGAAAAATAGACCTCATTAAACACTTTAGAAGCCATTCCATCAAATGCTCGTCTTCCTAAATCATTAAGTGCCATCTCAATGGCATTAACCACCCAAACAGACTCATGAACAGGAATTAACCCCATTTGATTAATACGGAAAATTTTACCCTTTAAGTGGTCTTGACCACCTGCTATATTGACCTTATATTTGGTTTTAAGTAGTTTTCTAATTGCCTCTGAGTCCTCATCAATAACCGTTGTCATAGACTTAGCAGGAGTTGCTGGGTAGATGTTTAGTCCAATTGCTTCAAGAGCAGATTGTGTTGCTTTTGCTCTGGCTGTTGTTTTAGTGTAAAGTGACTCTAGTCCCTCTTTGTCTATCTCATCAAAGATGGCATTTAAACCAATAATTAACGTAGTAGGAGCAGTATAAGCCGTTGTATTCTTTTGCTGTTTTTTAATTTCTGAGGCTAAGTTAAAGTAGTAATCAACACCCTCACCAATGGTCTCAACAGCTGATGAACTTAGCCCAATCATTGCTAAGCCTGGAGGGAGCATTAGAGCTTTTTGACTTCCTGCTACAAGTGCATCAATATGGGTTGTATCAATTTTTTCAACACCTACAGCAGTAATTCCATCGGCAATAACCATGATATCTGAATTTACCGATTTTACATACGAGGCAATCTCTTCAACAGGGTGTCTTAATCCCCCTGCACTTTCGCTTACTTGAATAAAGAGTGAGTCAATATCTGAATTTTCATCTAATGCTTTTTTAATATCTTCTAAAGAAGCAGGAGTATTCCACTCATACTTAAGCTCAACAAGCTCTTTTCCCATTGCTTTAACAATCTTTCCAAAACGCTCACCAAACTTACCAGCATTGATGGTTAAAGCTTTTTTCTTACAGAGGTTCAACACACAAGACTGCATTGCACCTGTTCCAGAACTTGCTAACATAACACACTCATCCATGCCATAAAGCTTTAACAGACGCTCTCTAGCCTCTTTAAAAATAGCCTCAAATTCGGGTGTTCTATGATGTAGAGTTGGCGTTGCCATAGCTTGGCGTACAGATTCAGGTACGGGGGTTGGTCCAGGGGTAAAAAGTAACATTCTAATCCTTGATTAAAAAAATTTTGGAATTATATCTAAAGTTATTTGTACTTTCTTAATTCCTTTAACTCCTCAACCAAATCCTCATACTCTCTATAGAAGTGTGAAGAGTCTTTTCGTACCCAATTAATATAGGGTTTAAACTGCCTATAAGTTTCAATAAAAAGTGGTCCTGCTAAATCATTTACTAAGTGTATATTAAAAACATCATATTTAATACCAACTGCAAATTTATTAAGGTATCCTAACATTCTTGCTACATCTTGACGTAAAGATTTATTGTTAATAATCAATTCTAAATGCTCTTTAGTAAAAATATCAAACATATCTTCTAATTCAAGCTCTTTACGTACTCTTCCAATAGAATCACGTAAATCTCCACGAACCGTATTGTAAGCATTAAGTGTCATCTCATTTTGACGACGTTGATGTTCTTTTTCACTCTCGTGTAATGCTAATTGCAATTGACGAACAATTAAAATTAACCCAATAAGACCAATAGGTATTGCTAAAATATCGGCAATATTTCCCCATGTATCTAAAGACAACATTAATACTCTCTTGTTTTAAATTTTTCGTATCATATCTAAATAATAAAATCAAAAAACTATAAGATAAAATTTTAGTAAAATAAATCTTTTGAATGAGTCATAAAGTCATTTTTTTTCATCTGAAAGTAACAATAAATATGTTTCTTCACGTAATTCGTTATAACGAGGAATCTGTATAAAGAGTTGTCCATATAGTTTTTCTACTTCAACTAAGTCATTATATTTCATAAGCAGTGAGACTTGATACTCTTCTAATTTACTCATATTTCTCTCTATCTCACTCATAAAAAATCTACTTTTATTTTTAACTTTATCATTCTCAAAAAACATATTTTTTGTCAAAAATGCACCTTTAAGCTGTTCTAAGTCATTAATACTATGAGACAAATACTCTTGAAACTTCTGAATTGAACGTAGATTTTCTTGAATTTTAATATGTTGTGTTTTCAGTTCTGACCCTAGATAGATTAACTGCTCTCTGCGTTTATTTTTACGTATTTCAACTCCAAAGGTAGCATAAAGAAAACGACTAAAAACACCCTCTTCCTCTTTTAAATCTTTTAGAATTGATTTAATAGATTCAAATAGAGTTGAATCTACTTCAAGAGGACAACGTTTTAACTCAATCTGAGCAAAAGATATATTTTTATCAATAATTTTTGCAACTATCTCATCAAAAACATAAACTGGACTATACAATATATCATCTATATAACTCTCTATAGCCATTTTTAAGTCCTTATTTTAGTTTATATTGTTTATAATAACTAAAATATGTTTAATTTTGTTTTAATTTTTATTGGAAAAGAGGAATAGATGTCAACAATTAAAAAATTATTGACATTAGTATTAAAATTAACGAGGAGAGATATTAGAGATAGTTCCACCTGACATAAAGACATTAACTGCCTGACCAGGAGCTAACATTGGAGATGTTTGGTTAATTGGTAAAACAGTTGCTAAAGTTCTTCCACTATTTAACCGTACAACAACTTGTTGACCATAGTTTGTATCCATCTCATTACCTATTGTACCTCCTGCCACACCACCAAGAGCTGCACCTAAAACAGAAGCTACAACTTGACCTGTACCTCCACCAACTTGTCGTCCTGCAGCAGTACCTGCGACAGTACCTACAACTCCACCAATAGTATTACCAATACCATTTCCATCAATGACTACTTGTTTAACAGATTGTACTACTCCTTGTTCTACCTGCATAGTTTGACCTACTGTTGAACGAGAATATCCTTTAGGTGCACAACCCGTACCGATAATCATACTCAACGCTAAGACTGAACCTATTAATATTTTTTTCACTTTTTTTCCTTAATATTTTTATCTATATATTCTATCATAATTCTTTTTTGTGTAGTTTTTGTGAAGCTGTTTTGCGAACTATAATAGTAAGATTAGAAATCATTTCTTCATATGAGTTAGTAAATAACTTAAAACAAATTAGTCTAATACAAACCATAGCAAATAATCCTTTCTCTTTTGAACTCTTTCCTAAACTCTTAAGAGAGACACCTATTACTGAGGAACAAAATTATATTTATCGTGAAAATTACCGTATTTCAGGTAATGATAGAGTAGCTACAAAGCTTATGTATCGTTATAAAATCAATGACTTAACTCTTGAACAACTTCTAAAATACATGAAAGAAGACAACTTCATGAAAAATTATGCTAATCATTTAAAAAATCAAGATTTTTCATTAGAGGAAAATTATAAGATACTAGAAGAGTTACAAAATAGTTCGATTCAATTAACTCTCTACATTGTTTACTCTTTTGTTCTAAAATTTGATAATCATGATAGAGAAAATCAAAATATATACAACTATACCATCTACAAAGACCAATATAGAGTACACTATCATATCAATAAGCTTATCTACAAAGAGAGAGAAGACTTTGAAACAAAACAAGATAGTTTGGCTAAACTAATTGACATCTATTTTTTAACTCGTTTAAAGAAAATTGAACCCAAAAAAATAGATTAGAGTAGCTTTATATAAAATATGTTCCATTTAACTACCATTCTAAAGTGCTATCAAGTTTGAGTAAGTTATCATATCTCATTATGTCAAAAGGGAAACACATGAAAAAAACTGCACTAATGACCATTACACTATTATTTCTATTTGGTTGTGAAACAGGTCAAAGCAATAAAACAAAACCGACACAAGGCGAATCTATTTCTGGAATTGTAGACCATAGTGCTACATCAAAAGACTCTTCTCAAAGAGAAGCACAATCAGGAATTGTAGATAAAAAGTACTCTCAATCATCACAAAAAATGAGTAGCAAAAAAATCTTCTCCAAATCAGCACAACCAGGATTTTATCTACAAATAGCTGTTTTTGAAAAATATCGTCCTAACAAAGCTTTTCTTGCTCCAATAGAACATTCATCTTTTAACTATATTGTTTTAAATAAATATAATAAAGATTATGTACTTATTGGTCCTTATAAATCACATAATGAAGCACACTCTCATATAGCAAATATTAAAAAGTATCTTCATAAAAATAGTTTTGTAGTTCAAGTTCTTAGACCATAAAATTAGATACAATACGAAAAAACATTTCTTAACTCATTCCAAAGCTCTAGCTTTGTAATGCATATCGGAGAAACAATAACAAAACAGAGCTATTGAAACTCCAATATTGGGTAACGAAGCTGGAGCTTGCTTAGGAATGCAAATTAAATAAGTGCCAATTTTCATAGGTAAATAAACGAATAGATTTAGCTATAGTTTGACGCAGGACTACTCCCCGTAATTCAAGAAAAACTAGAGTTAAAGATATTTGTTTAGTTGCCTTTGAAATTTGGTAGTTATTTAATTTGTATTCCTTAACAGTTAAGGGAATAACATTTGGAGAACCATTGTGTCAAAAAAACTACACCTTATAAGCCTTGGCTGTACTAAAAATCTTGTCGATTCAGAGGTTATGCTTGGGCGACTTCGTGACTATGAAATCTCTGACGATGCAAGTAGCGCTGATGTTATTATTGTCAATACTTGTGGCTTTATTGATGCTGCTAAAGAGGAGAGCATTAATACCATTTTAAATGTTCATGAAGAGCGTAAAGAGGGTTCATTGTTAGTGGTAAGTGGTTGTTTAACAGAGCGTTACCAAGAGGAGTTACAACGAGATTTACCTGAAGTTGACATCTTTACAGGCGTTGGTGACTACGAAAAAATTGATAAGATGATTGCCCAAAGGCGTGGTGTTTTTTCACCCTCTGTCTATCTTGCAAATGAAAATTCAGACCGAGTTATTACTGGTTCAAATACTCATGCTTATATTAAAATTGCAGAAGGTTGTAACCAAAGCTGTTCATTTTGTGCCATTCCATCGTTTAAAGGAAAGCTTCACTCTCGTACTTTAGAATCTATTAGAAAAGAGGTTTCTGCTTTAGTAGCTAAAGGCTTTTATGAGTTCTCATTTATCTCTCAAGACTCTTCTAGTTTTGGGCGAGATATTGGGCTAAAAGATGGTTTAGTAGAACTCATTAAAACAGTTGAAGCAATTGATGGGGTAAAAGTAGCTCGTATTTTATACCTCTATCCAAGCACTACTACATTTAAACTCATAGATACTATTGCTGACTCAAACGTCTTTCAAACCTATTATGATATGCCTATTCAACAGATTGATGATGGAATTTTAAAGATGATGCGTCGTGGATTTGGAGAGAAGAAGACTATTGAGCTTTTAGAGTATATGAAATCTAAAAAAGATGCATTTATACGAACCTCAATTATTGCAGGTCACCCTGGAGAGAGTGATGAAGCATTTAAGCGTGTTTGTGACTTTATGCGAGAGTTTAAATTTGACCGTTTTAATGTCTTTTTCTACTCCAATGAAGAGACTACTCCTGCCTTTACCATGAAACCTATACCCCAAGAGATTATAGAAGAGCGTATTGAGGTACTTGAAGCAATTGCAGAAGAGACAACTAAAGCCTCTTTAGAAAAGATGTTAGACAAAACCATTACCGTTATTTTAGAAGGTGAAAGTGATGAACATGAGTACATTCTATCTGCACGTCCAACACTTTGGGCAAAAGATATTGATGGTGATATTTTGATTAATGATACTTCTGATTTAGAGATTGTTTTTGGAGCATTATATGAAGCCAAAATAACCCAACTAGCAGGAGATAGACTTCTTGGAACACTCACTAAAGCTCTCTAGTCAATCTCTCTCTTTACTTAAAGGCAAAAAAAATCTTCTTGCCTTTTCAGCAGGGGTTGACTCTTCTGCTCTTTTTTTTCTACTTCTTGAACACAATATCTCTTTTGATATTGCTTTAGTTAACTATGGTTTACGACAACAAGCAAAAGAAGAAGAAATTTATGCACGTAAACTCTCTAAAAAATATAATCTAAAATCCCATATTTCCTATGCTCCAAAATTTGAAAATAACTTTGAAAAAAATGCTCGTGATTTTCGATATGCTTTTTTTGATAAACTTATGAGCAACTATGACAATCTTTTAACAGCCCACCAACTCAATGACCAAGTAGAGTGGTTTCTAATGCGACTCACAAAAGGAGCAGGAGTTCATGAACTTATGGGGTTAGAAGAGGTCTCTATACGAAAAGATTATAATGTAATTCGCCCTCTACTTCAACAAACAAAAGAAGAGCTACTTAATTATCTTGAAACAAATAATCATCACTATTTTATTGACCAAAGTAATTTTGAACCTTATTATGAGCGTAATATCTTTAGAGAGAAGTTCTCAAATAAACTCTTAGAGAGCTATAGCAATGGAATCAAACGTAGTTTCAACTACTTAAAAGAGGATAAAGAAGCATTAAATAGTGGAGTTAAAGAGCTTTTTCATCAAAAAGAACTTTTTGTTATAAGCTATAAACACTCCTATCAAATACCAAGAGTTGTTGACCAATACCTCAAAAAACTAGGCTACCTTCTCTCTGCCTCTCAACGAGAGGAGTTAAAGCGTGAGACATCTATTGTCTTTGGAGGAAAGTGGGCTGTAGAGATTACAGAAGATAAAATCTTTATTTCACCCTACTCTACGGAAAATATACCTAAAAAGTTTAAGGAGCAGTGTCGAGTAGACTCTA
>JALUKJ010000412.1 GCA_027056615.1 Campylobacteraceae bacterium
CTCTATGGTTGCTCAAAAATCTAATTTTTCATTCTCATTTCATTTTTAAAAGGTATTATTCCCTAAAATATTAGGAATATATAAAATGTTTAAAAAAATTATACTACTTACCATACTTCTTATTAGCATAGGACACACAAAAGACAATATTGTCATCTATCATGCTTACGGGAACAATCATCAAGTTATTGTTCAAGGTCGAATGGAGAAAAAGAAAGATTTTAAAAAGGTAACCCAAGATGATGGATGGTTTAGAAATCTTTGGAGGAGACTTAGACAAGTTGAAGGAGATGAGATAGAGAGTGAAAATATCAATCTCTCCATCAACCAAGAAACTTTTAAAACAAAAGGAGATGATGAGGGTTATTTTGAGTTTAATGTTAAAACAAAACAACTTCTTCCAATGGGTTATCAAACGATTATGTTAAATATTGACGGTAATAAAAATCTACATGAGACCAAGGCAACTATTATTGATAGCACTCCTCTTGTAGGTATTATTTCTGATTTTGATGATACGATTATTGTCTCTGATGTAACCAATAAAATTAAATTGGGGTTCAATACGATGTTTAAAAACTATAAACAGAGAACCCTTGTACCCACTATGTTGGAGCGATTTCAAAAGATATTGGCTCAAAACCCCCAAGGTACACCAAGCACTCTTTTTATACTCTCAGGCTCTCCACAACAACTTTTTATACCTGTTGAAGAGTTTTTAGACTATTATCATTTTCCAAAAAGAACGCTTATTTTGAAAAAAGCACATGGAGAGAACCTTGACCCTCTTACTGACCAATTTGCCTATAAAACTCAAAAGATTGAACGACTTATTAAACTCTATCCTCATATAAAATGGGTTATGTTTGGGGATAGTGGAGAGAAGGATTATCAAGTTTATAAAGCTATCAAAGAGAAGTATCCTAAAAAAGTTAAAAGCTATTATATTCGTAATGTTGAGAGTGGGGAGATTAAGGAGTATAATTAAACATGAAAATTTTAATCATAGAAGATGACAAACATATACTCTCTTTTTTAACACGAGGTTTTGAAGAAGATGGCTACATTGTAGATAGTGCAACCGATGGTGTAGAGGGTGAATATATGGCTTTGATACATAACTATGATGTCATTATATTGGACTGGATGTTGCCCTCTAAAGATGGCTTAGAGATTATCAAATCTTTACGGCAAAAAAGCATTAGCACACCGACCATTATGCTAAGTGCCAAAGGTGACACGCGTGATAAAATATCAGGGCTAAAAAGTGGTGTAGATGACTATCTGCCTAAACCCTTCTCTTTTGAGGAGCTTTTAGCTAGGGTTGAGGCACTGTACCGTAGAAACATATCTAAGGGAGGAACATCTATAGCCATAGGAGATATTTCCATAGATACCAATAGTAAAATAGTAACACACGATAATGAAGTGGTCACGCTCACAGCCAAGGAGTATGAACTTTTACTATTTTTACTCAAACATAAAAATAGCATGGTTTCTAATGCTATGATAGAAGAGCAACTTTGGAATCATCAAGAGTACATTAACAGCAATGTCATACAAGTAACCATCTATAATCTACGTAAAAAACTGGGTAAAGAACTCATAAAAAGTAGTCGAGGTTTAGGGTATAAAATTGAAGCTTAAAAACAGAGTTTTATGGTGGTTTGGTGGGGTTACATTTTTACTACTAACACTCTTTAGTTTTGCATTTTATTATTTTTTAAATCAAAGTATCAACAGTGCTTTACAAACAAAATCTCAAAAAATAGCCCAATATGTACGCCTTGAACTTTTACCCAAACGCCAAGCCATACTTTCGGATGCAACACTATCAGGGTATCAAGTTGCAGTCTATGATAGACAGGCTACACTTGTCTCTAAAACAGCCAATTACAATTTTGAAAAGAGTCGTGAGTATTTAAACAAAAAAGAGTCATTTTTTATTTTTTATGAACATAATGACCATGATTTTGTAGATATACTCTATATTGATAAAGACAAGTATTATGTGATATTTGTTTATGAAAAACAGATTGATAATAAAATAGATGCTTTTGAAGATACACTCTTGGTTTTAGTGCCTATGTTATTACTATTGTTGCTTGTTTTAGCTTCCAAAATGGCAGATAAGATCTTACTTCCCATACAACAATTAAGAGAGGCAACGCAAGATATTAGTCTGAACAATATGAATAAAACCATTACACTTCCTAAAGAAGATGATGAGATAAAAGCACTCGTACACTCTTTTAACAGCATGACAAAAAGGCTAAGTGACGGAGTAGAAAGACTAGACAGATTTAATTCTGATGTCTCACATGAACTTAAAACGCCTTTAACTGTCATAAAAGGAGAGGTAGAGATAACTTTGCGTAAACCAAGAGAACCACAAGTCTATCAGAAGAGTATGCAGGTTATTTTAAACCAAAGTGAACAGATGGAGCAGATGGTGACACAACTACTTCTTTTGACAAAATACACCAAAGAGAATATCCATCTCTCTTTTGAACCATGTAGCCTTGATGGCATTCTCATTGCAACCATAGATAAATTTGAAACAGCACTTCAAGAGAAAAATCTAAAACTACACATCAATAAACTAGAACCCATAACCATAGAAGCAAATCCTATTCTTATAGAGTCTATTTTTGTAAACCTTATAGATAATGCTATCAAATATACACCAATCCATCGCAATATTTATATCTCTCTTTACCAAAAAGAAAAGGTACATTTTATCATCAAAGATGAGGGTGTAGGCATAGATGCCAAGCAACTTTCAAAATTAACAGATAGATTCTATAGAGTCGATACCTCTCGAAATAAAAAGATAAAAGGTTTTGGACTTGGGTTGAGCATTGTTAGTAATGCTGTGATGTTGCATGGTGGGGATATAAAAATAAATTCTGCATTAGAAAAAGGAACGACTATAGATATTATTTTATAAATTCTTAAAGTACCGATATTTCAGTCTTTTTCCTCGTTCCTCAACTCCAGTTGTGGAATGCTCATTGGAGTAACAAAAACATAATAAAATCATTTACTCCAATATGTATGACGAAGCTGGAGCTTCGTCACGAGTAAAAAGATTATAAATTATAAAAATTCCAATATTGATTAAAATACTTTTAGTTATAATATAAGTGATTAAAGTGAAAAACGTTGTAAGCCTATATTTTATGGCGTTTAATAGGAAAAGAAGTTATATAGTGTTAGAATATAATTGTGTAAGTACCAGTTACACAATTAAGATAAAAGGTGAAATATACAGTGATTACTGAAAATTTAATAAATCCCCTAGCAGGAGAGATTTCCTCTAAAGACTTTTCCTCGTTCCTCAACTCCAGTTGTGGAATACTCATTGGAGTAACAAAAACATAATAAAATCATTTCATTAAAATTGGATTTACTTAGCGTGAACGGTACTAGTTTTTATTTTAGGAGTAAAGAGCTAAAACAATGGCATCTATCACACTTCCTATTGCCTCTTTTATAAAATTTGTACCATTACTTTGGAGACTCACTTTATAATCCGTCGTGCAGTAACAAAAAGTCTACTATATCGACTTTTAGAAAAAGAGCTAGTGATAATTCCTTTCTTTTTAGAAGCAGCATGAATAAATTTGTCATTACCTAAATACATACCAACATGAGTTACAGGAATACCCCTAGATTTGTCGGTTAAAAAGAAGAGTAAGTCACCTTTTTTAAGTTCAAAACGGCTCACTTCTTTTCCTACTTTTGATTGTTCATAAGCTGTTCTTGGAAGCTCTACTCCCTCTTTACGGTAGAGGTATTGCATATAGCCTGAACAGTCAAAGGCATTGGGTTTTGTTCCACCCCATACATAGTTTTCTCCAAGGTGAGTTTTAGCATTTTTTAGTATTGTACTTTTATCATAAAAACCACTCTCTAATCTTTTTTTATGAAGTTTGTCTATCTGTTTTATTAGCTCTTTTTGCTCCTTAAGTAGGTCATCAAAATAGACATTTTTTACATTATTTATCTTTTTGTCTTTAATTACATTTCCATTTTTATCTTTTATAATAAAGATGTTTTTAGGACTAGCAAGGATAAATGAGGTAAAAAGTATAAGATATAATATTAAATTTTTCATAAAAATATTATATCCAAAAATATATAAAAAATTAAGTTGAAGCAGTAGTGGTATATTACTGCTTCAATAGGAATTATTTAAGCTTATCAGCTCTTGGGTAGATAAATACAGCTTTTCTAAGAACAAAGACTCTATCAGGTTCATCAACAGCATAAGCTTTGAGTGTAATGGTAATAGGAGTATCTTTTGTATTATCATTAACCAATCTCTCTTTTGTTGAAAGTTTAATAACTTTTTTAGCCAATTTACCAGGTCTTAAGGTTAGCTCTTTAAATCTTTCAATTTTAACTTTACCTGCATATTTACCAATAACTTCTAGTTTATAAGTATGTTTTTTAGACTCTGTATTTTGGAAAAGTAGTATATAGTTATTTTCAACAAGATTACCCTCTTTGACTTTATATAGTTGGGTTGTTTTGTTAACATTTAGAAGCATATACTCCTTTGTTCCTCCCATTACAAATAGCATAAAGACGATGGCAAGTAAAGCTACTGCATACATATATGTTTTTTTACGCCATATTTTAGTTGGTTTACCTTCCACAACTTCATTTCTACTACTCCACTGAACTAGTGACTCTTTACCTAATTTGCCCATGACTTTAGTACAAGCATCGACACACTCTAAACAGTTGATACACTCTAGCTGTGTACCTTCTCTAATATCAATATGGGTAGGACAAACAGTTACACAACTTTGACATGCTGTACAGTCATACTCCTCTTTGTCTAAATCTTTCTGTTTAAAGACAATCTTTTCATGATGTTCATTATAAATTTTTCCACCTCTTTTTTCACTATAAATAGCTTGAAGTGTATCTTCATCGTAAAGAACTGATTGAACTCTTGAGTAAGGACAGACATAAATACACCAATCCTCTTTAAGAAAAATAATATCATAAATTAAAAAAGCAACAATACCTAGCCAAAATCCAAGAAGAATAGTATGGTCCATAGGCGATGCTAGATATGAAAAGAAGTCAGATGGTGGAATAAAGAACCATAAAAAGTTTGCAGAAGCTATAAGTGAGAGAAGTGTCCAAATAAGAATAGCTACAACTCTTTTTCCAGCATGTTTTTTATAGTCTGGCTCTTTTTGTTTGTTATTGATTCTTTTTCTAAGACCAAGAAGTTTTGTCTCAATTAAATCTCTATAGATAACTCTAAAGATTGTTTGAGGACAAGCCCAACCACAAAATGCACGACCTCCTACAGCTGTTACAGCAAAGATACCAATAAACCCTAGCATTAGTAGAAAAGGCATCATGTATAACTCTTGCATGTCAAATGCAGTACCCATCAAATGTAGTTGTTTTTTATCAAAAGATAAAAGAAAGAGGTGGTTCCCTCCAATAGTAATAAAAGGCATAACCAATGCTACTATTGTTGCGAGAACATAAGCGTAATAGCGTTTAATTCGATATGTCATAAAAGACTCCTTGTTTTTTTTGTATAATATCTATATAATATAAAAATAAGGTATAATTTTAACAATTATATCTTAAAATTATAATAAATATAATATTTACTTATAGTTTTTGTGACAAAAAGTGACAAAAGGAAATTTTTTTGCCAATAGTTAAGTGTACCCATTGCCAATTAGAATTTGATGAATCTGTAATGATTACAGAAGAGAGTGACCCAAGTTTGTACTTTTGTTGCAATGGGTGTCAAGGGGTCTATCATCTGTTGAAAGATGATGGATTAGATAGCTTTTATGACAAGATGGGGAATAGTAAAATTGCTCCTCCTCTAGCTGTAGATAATGATAGCTCTAGTTTTGATATGGAGAGTTTTAGACAGCGATATATTAAAACTACATCAGATGGATTTTCTTCGGTTGATTTGGTTATGGAGGGGATTCATTGTGCAGCTTGTATTTGGCTTAATGAAAAAGTATTAGCAGACAAAGAGGGAATTGTTGAAGCCTCTATAAACTTTACCAATAACAAAGCCAAAATAGTTTGGGATGAAGATACTATTGCTCTCTCTACTATTATAGATACCATTCGTAGTATTGGATACAATGCCTATCCTTATGATAGAAGTCAAGAAGATATTAAAGCTACCAAAAATAAAAGAGACTATTTTATACGAATGGCAATTGCTATTTTCGCCTCTATGAATATTATGATGATAGATGTGGCAAAGTATGCAGGGTTTTTTAGTGGAATGAAAGAGGAGACGCTACATTTAGTACATATTGCAGAGTTTATCTTTGCTACTCCTGTACTATTTTATAGTGGTTGGATTTTCTTTCGAGGGGCATACTATGGTTTAAAAAATAGAATCTTAAATATGGATTTCCTTGTCTCTTCTGGTGCGACACTCACTTATACCTATTCACTTTATATACTTTTTGGAGGGAAAGGACATAGCTATTTTGATTCGGTGGCGATGATTATTACCTTTGTATTAGTGGGAAAATATTTAGAAGTTATAGGTAAGAAAAATGCTGTTGATACAATGGATAAGATTCGTTCACAAGTACCTTTAGAAGCGACTATTGTTGAAGATGGGGTTAAACGAGTTGTACCACTTGATTCCATAGAAGTAGGGAATATTATAGAGGTAAAAACAGGTGAAAAAGCTACAGTTGATGGTCTGCTTATAGGTTCTAGTGGTACGTTTGATGAGAGTTCTTTAAGTGGTGAGTCATTGCCTGTTGAAAAAAAAGCAGGAGATACTATCTATAGTGGAACGATTAATACAGGTAAAGTTATTCGATACAGTGCCACTAAAAACTATGCAAACTCGACACTTAACAATATTGTAACACTCTTAGAGGATGCACTATCTTCAAAACCAGAGATAGAAGATACCACTAATGAACTCTCTAAATACTTCTCTATAACTATTTTGCTTTTAGCAATTTTAACTTTTGTAGGTTGGTATTGGTATGGTGGTGATTTTGAACAAGCTTTGATTGTCTCTATCTCTGTTATTGTTATTGCTTGTCCTTGTGCCTTAGCTTTAGCAACACCTATTGCGTCACTAATTGGTATCTCTTGGGCTGCTGAAAAAGGGTTACTCTTTAAAGAGGCAAAATTTATTGAGACTTTCTCTAAAGCAGATACTGTAGTACTTGATAAAACAGGTACAATTACAGAAGGGAAACTAACTGTTAAAGATGTAAGAGGAGAGATTTTAACAGAACATCTTCCCATACTTTATGCTTTAAGTGATAGCTCTACACACCCTGTTAGTTTGGCTGTCAAAAACTATTTGGAAAACAGATTTAAAGATATTGAGATAGTAGAGTTAGAAAATATAGAACAGATACAGGGAAAAGGACTTAAAGCAAATTATAATGGTAAGGTAGTTTTAGGAGGAAATGGTAAATTACTAAAAGAGTATAATATAGATATTAATTTAGATAGTGACTATACCGTTTATAACTTTGCTTTAGATGGAAAGATTATTGCCTCTTTTGAGCTTGAAGATGCTATAAAAGAGGGTGCAAAAGAGTTAATAGCATATCTAAATAGTATAGAAGTCGAGGTAGTAATGGCAACAGGTGACCATGAAAATGTGGCTAGAAGAGTTGCTAAAGAGGTTGGTATAAAAAACTTTAAATCATCATTTTCTCCTATAGAAAAAGCAGACTATATTGACACTTTAAAAGAGCAGGGTAAAAAAGTAGTAATGATAGGTGATGGTATTAATGATGCACTAGCTCTCTCAAAAGCAGATATAGCCATAGCGATGGGCAGTGGAGCAGATGTATCATTGGCTGTGAGTGATGTGGTTATTTTAAACAATTCACTTCAAGCCATAGAAGATAGTTTTATGATTTCTCGTCGAACTTTTAAGTTTATTAAGCAAAATTTAGCACTTTCACTTATTTATAATGTTATAACTATACCAATTGCAATGGCAGGGTATGTTATACCGTTGATGGCTGCACTATCTATGAGTTTAAGCTCCTTGTTGGTAGTGGGGAACTCTATGAGAATTAAGAGAGGGTAGGCAATTAAAACATTTTGCGTAACGTAGGTTCGATTTCATCGAACATCAAAATCAAATACAAAAAACAAAATAATATTTATAAAAATTGAATATTAATATTACGTTCGATGAAATCGAACCTACAGGATTTAAGCTTATTTTACGAATAGGAAAAATATGCTACAATAATTAAAAAAACAAAGGATAAAAATTGAACAGTGTATTAACATTAGAACTAACAGTAGGAATTATAGTAAGCTTCACGCTCTTAGGAATCTTTATTTGGGCTGCTAAAGGTGGTCAGTTTGATGATAGTAAGAAGATGATGGATGGGTTGCTTTTTGATAGCCAAGATGATTTGCAGTCAGCTGTTGATAGAGAAAATAGAGTAAAAGAATTAAAAGAGAAAAAGTCTAAAGAACAGGATTCTAAACCTATATAATAACATTATTAAACACCTTTAAATATCTATTTTTATCTACTATCTTAAAACTAAACAACTCCTTTATGATAACCTCTTTTTATAATATATTTAAGTATATATTAATGGTTATCTTTATACCATTAAAATTAGATAGTCTCGTTATGTCACTATTCTATTTAAAATTTTAAGAGGAGGTATTGATGCAAAGCAATGCACAAATTGAGTATGATTACTCAGTAGTCAGACTGTTTACGTTTGCTACAATTTTGTTTGGTATCATTGGTATGTCAGTAGGTGTAATTATAGCCTTACAACTTGCGTTTCCAGAGTTGAGTAATTTACTAGGGGAATACGGTACATTTGGAAGGTTACGACCACTACACACAAATGGTGTAGCATTTGGTTTTACCGTTGGAGGTATTATCGGAACATGGTATTATGTTGGACAGAGAACATTAAAGATGTCTCTTAGCGAGTCACCATTTCTAATGAAAGTTGCAAAATGGAACTTTTGGCTCTACTTTATTACTATACTCTTAGCAGTGGTAACTCTTGGTATGGGTTATTCAACTTCTAAAGAGTATGCACAGTTAGAGTGGCCACTTGACGTGCTAGTAGTTATATGGTGGGTTCTTTGGGGTGTAGCAATGTTTGGTATGATTGGTATGAGAAGAGAGAGAGCAATTTATGTCTCTACTTGGTATTATATGTCTTCATGGTTAGCAGTTGCAATGCTTTATATATTTAACAACATGGAAGTTCCAACATTCTTGTTTTCAGGAGATGCACCAAGTTCTATTATGCATTCTGTCTCTATGTATGCAGGAACTAATGATGCGTTAGTTCAGTGGTGGTATGGACACAATGCTGTTGCATTTGTATTTACAACACCAATTATTGGTATGATTTATTATTTCCTTCCAAAAGAGTCTGGACAAAATGTATTCTCATATAAATTGTCAGTTCTTGCATTCTGGGGATTAATGTTTGTTTATCTTTGGGCTGGTGGTCACCACTTACTCTATTCTACTGTTCCTGACTGGATGCAAACAATGGGTTCTGCTATGTCAATAGTTCTTATTTTACCATCTTGGGGTTCAGCGATTAACATGCTTCTTACAATGAAGGGTGAGTGGCAACAACTTCAAACATCACCACTAATTAAGTTTATGATTTTAGCTTCAACATTCTACATGTTAAGTACTATTGAAGGTCCTATTCAAGCTATTAAATCAGTAAATGCTATTGCTCACTTTACAGACTGGATTCCTGGTCACGTTCATGATGGTACTCTTGGTTGGGTTGGATTTATGATTATGGCTTCACTATATCATATGGCTCCAAGAATATACAAAAGAGAACTTTACTCTAAATCATTGATGGATACACAATTCTGGATTCAAACAACAGGTATTGTACTTTACTTTACTTCTATGTGGATTGCAGGTATTACTCAAGGTATGATGTGGAGAGCGTATGATGAATATGGTTCATTACTCTACTCATTTATTGATACAGTAGAAGTTCTACACCCATACTATACACTTAGAGCCGTTGGTGGAACATTCTACTTAATTGGATTCTTAATGTTTGCGTATAACATGTTCAAAACTGCAACAGCAGGTAGAGTGCTCGATAAAGAGCCAGCAAATGCATCGCCTATGGCGTCTTAAGAGAAGGAGGTAATTATGTTTCATTGGTTAGAACAGAGACCGTTTTTCTTTGCGGTTGTATTATTTTTAACAGTAGCATTTGCAGGATTTATTGAAGCAATTCCTGATTTTGCTAAGGCTTCACAACCAATCGCTGGTTTAAAGCCTCATACAGTACTACAGTTAGCTGGAAGACAAGTTTATATAAAAGACAACTGTCTATCTTGTCACTCACAGCTTATTAGACCATTTAAGTCTGAAACAGACAGATATGGTATGTATTCACTTTCAGGTGAATATGCATATGATAGACCATTCCTTTGGGGTTCTAAAAGAACAGGTCCAGATTTACATAGAGTTGGTAACTACAGAACAACAGAGTGGCATGAAAATCACATGATGAATCCTCAATCAGTTGTACCAGGTTCATTGATGCCATCATATAAACATCAGTTTACAAATATGGCAGACCTTGCAACAGCGTATGCTAATGCAAATACACAAAAACAACTTTTTCATGTTCCTTATGATCAAAAGGGTATGCCAAAACTTGGAAGTTGGAAAGAAGCAGAAGCTGCTGCAAAAGCAGAAGCTAAACTTGTCGCTGCTGATATGAAAAATCAAGCAGTAAAAGATGCCGTTGCAAAGGGTCAAGTACCTGAAATAGTAGCGTTAATCGCATACTTAAATTCTTTAAAGTAAGAGGTGGATAATGGATCAAGAGACATTAATGACCATTGCAGGTTATGGTAAGTTTTTTATTATTCTTTTTATATTTGTGCTTTTTTATAGCTATGCATATTCTATCTATAAAAGAGATAAGACAGGTGAGAGAGATTTTGAGAAGTACTCTAACTTAGTACTTGATGACTCTTTAGATTCAGCTCCTCTTGAAAAAAGAGAAACAAAATAAAAAACGATTAGGAGGAAATGACATGAAAAAAATGGTCATAGGTGGTATTATTCTGGTCGTTGTTCTGATGGCAGCAACTTTTTTTATAGCAGGGGATGCTTTTCAGGGTGACGATTATATTAATGCTTTGACAATGTTGGGGGCGTTGGCTATTATATCTATTACAATAGCCACAGCTCTTAAGTATGTGAATCAGATTAAAAATGATACTGCAACAGGTGAGTTGGCTGATGAGAATTGGGATGGAATTGGTGAATATAAAAATCCTATTCCTTCAGGATGGGGACTTATCTTCATCGGTACAATTGTATGGATGTTTTGGTACTTCTTTATTGGTTATCCAACCAATCAATTTTCACAAATTGGTCAATACAACGAAGAGGTAGTTGAAAATAATGCTAAATTTGCAAAAGTTTGGAAAAACCCAAGTGATGAGACACTTGTAAATATTGGTGAGTCTGTATTTTTAGTACAGTGTGCTCCATGTCACGGTGTTGATGCAGAAGGTATTGATGGTAAAGCTCAGGATTTAACACATAGACTAAGCAAAGAGCAAGTTCTTTATACTATTAAAAATGGTGCACAAGGACATGGATATAATGCAGGTGCTATGCCTCCAATGATGGCTACAGGTGCAGATGCAGAGGCTATTGCTACTTATATAGCTGGTGGTATGAAGGGTGAAGCTCCTGCTTCATTTGCTACTTGTGCTGGATGTCATGGAGCAGATGGTAAAGGTATGAATGGCATGGCTCCAAACCTTGCAGGGTATGACAATACACTAGTAAGTAAAGTTTTAGAGCATGGTAAAAAATCATCTATTGGTACAATGCCTAGCTTTAAAGGTCGTATAAACGAGACTCAAACTAAAGCATTGACTAAGTTTATTAACTCAATTCAGGCAGGAGAATAAGATGGCAGGAAATACACAAATTGACCCAAGAACAGAAGGAGGACTTTTTAGTTTCCTTCATGGGATTACAGGTATGCTTGTTGCAACATCTTTATTGTTAACTATTGCAGTTGTTTTAACTTATCTTGCTATAGATACACAACAAGCCAATGCAACTAACTACTATACTATTAATCAAGACTTAAATGGATTGAAATTTAATAGTCCAGAGAACCACAATATGTGGATTAATGAGAAGGATAAATAATGGATAAAATTATTGGAATTATGTTAGCCGTTTCAGCAGTAGTAACAATTATGCTCTCTTTCTTTGACTCAACTAGAGTATTTGTTGGTTAAATGAGAAGTTTATACATTAAAATAGGAGTGCTTTTTGCACTCCTTCTTACCCCAACAGCTTTTCTTACAGCTGATACAAACACAAGCGTTCCCACAAAAACAGATATTAATTCTAGGTTTATCTTAGAAGGTAAAAAAAATATTGACCCAAGAGCTATTGAGAAGATAGATACTATGGGAAATGAACTTTTTGTAAAAACAGGTATTAGTGTTTATATTTATGCAGTTGAGCGTTATGCTAATAAAACGCATAAAGATACCAAAAGCAAAATTGAATTTATAAAAAGTTTTGAAAGTAATATTACCAAAAATTTAAAAGACCCTTTTGCTCTTTTAACTCTATCTATTGATGACCAACAAGTCAATATTATATATAGTGATGAGTTAAAGTCAGCCATTGATAGAAATCATATACTAGATAGAAATATTATTCCTCTACTTATCTCTAAAGATAAAAACTCTGTTTATGCAAAAATGTCAGCGGCTGTTCTTAATGGATATGCAGCAATTACAGACTCTATAGCAGAGAGTAAGGGAATAGAGTTAAAATCTAGTATTGGTAGTGAAGGAACAACATTCTCGTCTATATGGAGAATATTTATGTATACAATAATTAGTATTGGTTTGTTAGTTTATATCTATGCTTCATTTAGACAAAGGAAAAAATAGATGAAAAATTCTAAAAAAGGAATACAAAAATACCATTTTTGGTTAGCTTTCTTTTTCATTGTTTTTGGTGGTACATTTTCAATGATAGTTTGGACGGTAAAAAATACAGTTGAAACACCTGTTTATGAAGATAAAAGTTTTTTAAACTCTTATCATAATGTTGATGATAACTTCAATAAAATGATGGCTCAAAACAACCGTTTTAATCTACTTTATGATGTAAAAGTCAAAATCAATGAAAAAACTATTGGTATGGAGATTAAAGATGCATTTCTTGGTCAACGTTCATTAAAAAAACAGAGTAACAACCAAGATATGTTAAAAGTTGGAGTGAATACTCTATCTATTAGTATTAGAGAGAAAAAGAGTCAAAAAGCTATTTCTGATGCAAATCTAACTTTTCAAATTACAAGAGCTATTGTAGATAAGTATGATATAGATTTAGATAAATTCATTTATGAAAATGGAGTTTATAATACTACAGCTAAGATTAACAAAGCAGGAAACTGGGATGTTCAAGGAATCATAAGAATTGCTAAAGATGTAGGTTATTTTTATATTAAAACAAATACACCAAGAAAAGATAGTAATGAATAGAGAACCTTGGATAGCTTATGTAGTTGTTATTTTTGTTGTTGTAGCTATGATGTATGGCAAGTATCTAATTGCTAGTGGCGACGATGACAATAAAGATAAAGAGGATAAATAGACTTCTCTTTACTCTCTTCTCTTTTAAATCTTTTTCCTCATATTAAAGTTCCAACAAAAATAAAATTATAATAATCTAACAAAATCAAACTTCTAACTATAAAAAAGTTACAATACTAAATATGGAAAAGTATGCTTTATTGGAATGGAAAAATTTTAGTAGTTATAGTTCTATCTGCATTCCCACCGAGGACGGATGGGAACGAGCTAAACGTATATTATGTTTTAAGATTTTATGCCCTCACTCTCCTCCCCAACAAAACAAAAAAACAAAGGAATAATAAACAAATTAATAACAATAGCAAAAAGTAACCCACCCATAATAGCAATAGCCAAATCTTGAATAATCTGCGTACCTGTTCCTATGGCTAAGGCGATGGGTAGAAGTGCTAAAGCATTAGAAACCATGGTCATGAGTATTGGTTTGGCACGAAGGGCTAGAGCGTCTAGTTGTTGTTCTATCTCATTGTCTCTTTTTTCACTGTTTATTTGATAGAAATCAAAAATAAGTACATTATTATTGATGACAATACTAAGCACTATCAATATGCCCATAAATGCCATAATGTCTAGGGATTTTTCAGTAAGATACAATGCACCCAATACACCTGTAGTGGTTAAAATAAGTGCCATAAGTATGGAGAATGCAATACGAAGTGAAGAGAAGTTAAGCAGTAGTCCTATGAAGATAATGACGATAGCAAAGAGTATCACTAGACTCATCTCTTTAAATGACTTTTGTTGCTCTTTGTAAAAACCATTGATGTCTGTTGTAATGTTATTTGGTAATTCTGCTTTGTCTAAAGTCTGTTGTATCTCTTTGACCACAGCCCCCATGTCGTTACCTTTAAATCGTATGCCCAAGACACAAACAGGCGAGAGGTTGTTGTAGTGGGTTACTTCTGCTACTTCTTTAAGTGAAATTCTCTGTTTTAGGGTAGGAGAGTAGATTTTTAGCTCTTGTTGTAGATAGACAATGGGGTCAATATCTGGTCGGCTCATAATGACTCTTACCTTGGTAAGTTTTTCTCCATTTGCAACAGAGGCGACCACGTCTCCATAGTAGAGGGTACGAATCTGTTTTCGTATCATATTTTCATCTATGCCATAGCGTGAGAGGGCGATACTTTTTGCTTTGATATTGATGGAAAGAGGATATTATTTGGGATTTTATCTTCTATTTTAGCTCTTAATTCATCTATCACTTCAAAGGTAGTTCGTTTATGATGAGGGGAAAGTGTGACTAAAAAATCTCCTTGATTAATGGGTTTATTGAGTCCTCCAAGCCCTGTACCAATTCGCATTGTCCAACCCTCTACCTCTTTGAGCGAAGAGATGATTTCTCCTATCTGTTCAAATTCACTTTGTGACTCTTCTCGTGTTATCTCGGTGGGCATGACCAAATCTACAACAATGTTTCCCTCGTCCCATTGGGGTAAAAAGGTTGAGGGTATGTGCCAATAGAGATAGACAGAAGTGGCAAGTGAAGCGATAATTAGAGGGAGAGAAATCCATGCGTGTTTAAAGCTTTTTCGTAAAAAAATGATATATTTGTCAATATATTTTTGCATAAAATCTTCATGTTTGTTTAGCGTTTTAGGAAGTGCTAGGTAGGCGATATAGAGTAGGTTAAAAGGTGGATATTCAACGTTTGACTCCTAGAGTTCTATTCCCACTAAAACGATGGGAATAAAAAAAGTGGAGATTTAATCACTGGGGTGTAAAGTGGGGGTGTAAAGTGGTAGATAGTAAGAAAAAAACTTGACAGTTCGTATCTTTTAAGATACACTACACTATGTACACAATTAAAGAGACTGAAATATTTTCAAAATGGTTACTAAAACTCAAAGATACAAAAGGTAAAGTGTCTATTTTACGAAGAATTAAAAGAGTAATACAAGGTAATTTTGGAGACCATAAATCTGTTGGTAATAATGTAAGCGAACTTAGAATAACGACTGGTCCTGGTTATCGTGTTTATTATACCCAAAGAGGTAGTGAAATTATTGTTCTACTAATAGGTGGCGATAAATCAAGCCAATCAAAAGATATAGAAAAAGCCAAAGAGTTAGCAAAGGAGTACCAAGATGAGTAATGAACTGAACACATTTGATATAGCCAAATATCTTGATAGCAATGAAGTTATTGCAGAGTATCTTTCTCAAATATTAGAAGATGGTGATTTAGATGAGCTTTTATCAGCTATAGGAGATATTGCAAGAGCCAAAGGAATGACTCAAATTGCAAAAGATACAGGACTTGGTAGAGAGAGTCTTTATAAATCATTTACAGTAGGGGCAAGACCTAGATTTGATACAGTTTTAAAGGTTCTAAACTCTTTTGGTGTTCGGCTACAGGCTGTTTCTTAGGTAAAGTTATATTTAAGTTTTGTTTATGAAAGTAGCTTTGACCCCTTAGTTTTTGGCACACTCTGACCCCTATTTTAGGTAGACATTTATAATGTCTTGATATTTAGTTATTTAAGATTGATGGGGATATAATGTCCTCTAATGGATAGTTAGATGATACAAAAATAACCTGATACAAAGGAAGAAAACTATGCCACACTTTATAATAGATTGTTCAGAAAATCTTTTAAAATCACATTCGCAAGAAGAGATAATAAAACAAGTACATATATCAGCTGTTTCAACTAAGTTATTTCATAAGGGTGATGTAAAAGTAAGGCTACATCTTTTCAAAGAATACACTACAGGAGATGAAAAAGTAGATTTTATTCATGTATTTGCAAATATTATGGAAGGTAGATCTATTGAACAAAAAGCAAATTTATCTAAAACGATAGTTAGAGATTTGGCATTGATGTTTCCATCCGTCCCCAATATAGGAACGAATGTCATTGAGTTTGATAGGGGAAGCTATTTTAATAAAAATATGCTAAATCCAAATTATCAATTTTCAATGCCATAAGAGGCTTTGTAAAGATTGTGTTTATTTAATAAACTCTACAACACTTTCAAAATCTAATCTTAGTTGTTTAGATTGCTCATTTATTCTATATCCAAAAGGCAACATCATAGATACTTGAAACTTAGTTGTATCAAGTTCTAAAACTTTTTCTACGCTCTCTTTTTCAAAGCCCTCTATCGGACAAGAATCAATGCCAATAGAAGAAGCTGCACTCATCATATTAGCAGCTGCTATATAAGTTTGTCTTGCACTCCATTGATATATTTTATCATCATCATGTAAAACATCACTAAGGTGTGAAGCATAAACTTCTATAAAAGCGTCTAGTTTTTCTTTTGGTAGATTACGACGCATTAGTTGTGAACGAACCACACCACTCTCTACTTTTAAGGTATCAATTCCAGCCAATACAACTACTAAATGAGAACAAGTTGTAATTTGTGGTTGATTCCAACAAAATGGTCTCAATTTTTCTCTTAATTCATCATTGGTAATGACTAAAAACTTCCATGCTTCCATACCAAATGAACTAGGTGATTTACGAGCTACTTCTAAAATATAGTGCATATCTTCATCACTAATTTTTTTAGTTTCATCAAACAGTTTACAAGCGTGTCTAAAATCCATTATCTTTAAAAAATCTTCTTTTTTACTCATTATTTTCCTTTTTTTCATTTATTTTATAGTAGTTGTAAGCCATAAATAGCCGTTATCCCTAAAGTATAAGCTCCAAGTAGATAGACATTTCTAGGATTTCCTGAAAGTTTTGGTGTTTTAATATTTGATACATTTAAAATAGCTAATCCAACTCCACTAACATATAGAATGATTGAAAAAGTACCATGACTAACCATATTCTCTAGTAAAAAGACAAAAACTAAAATTAGGCTATTGTTATCGAGAGCAAGTCCTGTATATTTTGTACCACCTGCTAATCCATAAGTGCTAAAATAACTAAGTCGAATGGCTGCCGCCGATACCATGATAAATGCCCCTATGAGATATATAGGATGAAAATTTCCATAACTTAAAAGTAAAATAGCAGGAGTTACCCCATAACTTACTATATCTATCAGTACATCAAGTTGTCCACCAAATTTAGCATCTGTAGGCGTTCTACCTTTTAACTTTCTAGCGACCAACCCATCAGCCCAATCAAAAGCAACAGCCCAAACCATACCAATCATAGCTGCTGTGTAAAGTCCTGTAATACTAAAATATATAGCCAAAACAGTACAGAGCAGTCCTGAAAGTGATAGAAGATTTGGTATATCTTTAACATAAGATAAAATAGTCGGTTGTTGGTTCTCTACCGTTGCAGAGTTTTTGTTTGACATAAGATAAGTCCTTTTTTATTTAACATTATTATGAATATCATTAGCATCTCTAATAATTATGGTATTGTAGCAGAATAAAGATTATCTGAGGAGATGAAATATTATGATTGTATATACCGTTGGAACTTTTGATTTATTGCACGTAGGGCATCTAGCTTTATTGGAATACTGTAAAACATTGGGCGATAAGTTAGTGGTGGGTGTTGCTTCTGATGAAGTGGTAGCTTCATATAAAAGAAATGTTCCTGTTATTCCTTTAAATCAAAGAATGAAAATGCTTAAAGCTTTAAAATGTGTAGATGATGTTGTATTTTATGACAAGTTAGAATACGTAACAAATTGCAAAGAGTTAGATGTTGATATTTTTGTAATTGGAGAGGATTGGGGAGATAAACCACACAATATTGCAGTGGAAAAATACTTAAAATCAAAAGGGAAAAAAATAGTTCAAGTTAACTATAATCCACAAACTTCATCCAGTAAAATAAAACAAAATACGATAGCCCAATCTCATAAGGGTACATATATGGCACAGGCTATTTAGTAAAAGATAAACTTTACGGACAAGGCAAACACCTAACAAATCAGAGGAGAGAACAAGATTACAGTGCCGAAAATCAAGCTTTTATCGTATTAAATTAGATATATTAAAGTTAAAATATTTTTTGCATAAATCCATCTTGTCTCTCACTTCAGCCGTTGTACTCGACACCATCAGGTGTCAGACGTGAATGGCACTAACTTACATTCTTATTATACGAGACGTTGAATATCTACCTATATCCTTAAGTAGATTTATGAAGTATTATAACCTCAAAAAACAGCTATAAAACCCCACAAAAAATAGGGGTCAAAAATAGGGGTCAAAGCTACTTTGTATAACAAAACTTAAAATAATCCAAAACAAAGGCTTTAAGTATGGTCAAAAAAGATGTAATTTCAAAAAGACAAAAAATCTAATAAACTTTTGATATACTAATAAACAAAGATACTAAAAAGGAGCAAAAATGCAAACCATAAGATTAGACATAAACAATCACAATATTTTCAATACCATCATGGATTTTTTAAACAACCTACCACAACATGAATTTAAAGTAAAAGTAGAAAAAAAACCTGTTGTTGCAAAGAGAAAAAGACTAAATGCTATTTCTCTAAAAACCAAAGGGTTTAAATTTAACAGAGATGAAGCCAATGAGCGATAAAGTTTTTTTAGATACGAACATTGTCATTTACTCTTATTCCGAAGATGAGCCTGAAAAGCAAGAGATAGCAAATGATATTTTAGAGCAATATAACAATCAAATCATTATCTCCAATCAAGTTATTAATGAGTTGTCTAACACACTTTTTAGAAAATTTAAACTTAATGCAGATGAAGTTAGAGAAACAGTTCTAGAGTTAAATGATAACTTCCCTATTGTCAATTTTAATCTACAGACTCAACTCAAAGGGATAGAGCTTAAGGGAAAATA
>JALUKJ010000413.1 GCA_027056615.1 Campylobacteraceae bacterium
AATTTTGCTAATTTTGAAATAGATATATATGGAAATAAAGCAAATTTAGAAGTTTTTCATCTTGAAGAACTCTATAAGCAACATAAAGATATAGTTTTAGAACTACTCATTAAAAAAGCTTACTACCCACAAAGCTATATCGAAGAACTTTCAAGATTTGGATTTAGTCAAGATGAGATTTATAGGTATCTCTTTTCTAACTATAATCAAGATGAAGATTTACACAAACGCCCATTGAGTAAATTGGTTCGTGACATTTCGGAAGAGTTGGGGTTGGTATGATGAGCTTATTTTGCAATATAAACTCTAATATTCATTCCCAAACTGGAGTTTGGGAACAAGGGCAACTCGACCTATGGGTTTTTGAGCCTTTCGGCGAGATTTTATTTATTATATTTCTTAATGGAAACAATCCAATATCATCAAATGCAATTTAAGAATGAAAGAAAAAATTATAAATTATAAAAAAGAAAGAGATATGACACAAAATTTAATTGAACCATATATAGATATTTTAAAAATACAACCTTTTATTAAGTGGGTAGGAGGAAAAAGAGGATTGCTTTCTCAAATAACTCCTCTATTGCCAAAAGAGTTTAATAACTATTTTGAACCATTTGTTGGTGGTGGGGCTTTGTTTTTTGAACTGCAAAAGCAAGGTAAACTAAATGGTAAAAAAGTTTATTTGTTTGATATTAATAGTGAACTTATCAATACATATCAAGTGGTAAAGTCTTCTCCATCTGATTTAATAAAAAAACTACTAGAATTTAAAGAGAAGCACTCTAAAGAGTTTTATTATGATGTGAGGAGTTGGGATAGAGAAGAGAACTTTTTAGAAATAGATGTTGTAACTCGTGCAACACGGTTTATATATCTTAATAAAACTTGTTTTAATGGACTCTATAGGGTAAATAAAAAAAATCAAAACAATGTACCAATAGGTAGTTATAAAAATCCTAATATTTGCGATAGTGACATTATCTATTCTGCTAGTTATGCTTTACAAAATGTTACTATATTAAATACTTCCTATAAAGATGTCTTAAAATATGCTACTGAGGGTGATTTGGTATATTTTGATCCACCCTATTATCCTTTAACCTCAACTTCTAGTTTTACCTCTTATAGTGAGTTTGAGTTTTTAGATAGAGAGCAAAAGGAGTTATTTGAAGTTTTTTGTAAGTTAGATAAAAAAGGTGCTTTAATAGTTCATAGTAATTCAGATACTATGTTTGTTAATGAATTATATAAAGAGTATAATATTGAAAAAATTCAGGCTAATCGGTTTATTAATAGTAAGGGCAGTGGGCGTGGGAAGGTTAGTGAAGTTTTAGTTAGGAATAATATGGATAGCAATAAAAAATATTTTGATTTAAGTTTAAATGAAAAAAAAGAAATTTTTACAAGTAATTTAGTATCAACTAATAGAGGTTTTAATTTTTATGTTGATTGGAAAAATGCAAAAGCATATAAAGATTTTGAAATAGAATTAAATGCTTTAAATGTATTACTGAATGTTAAGGATAATGCTTTTAGAGAAAAATTTGAAGCTTTATTGTCAAAATTACCAAGTGTGATAAAAACATTTCCTTTATTATTCGCATTATCGAAAAAAGAGAGAGAAAATATTTGGAAAGGAAAAGATATTTTATATGTAGCCGGCGGTATCGGATTGGCTCCCTTAAAATCGCTTATCGATTATACCCTGGACAGACGTTCCGAGTTTAACCGTATTATTATCGTTTACGGTACAAAGCAACCGAGCGAAATTCTCTTTCCGAAAGAGATCGAACAATGGCGCAATCGCGAGGATGTGGAATTCCACATCTCGGTTGACCGGCCGGATGATAGATGGAAGGGACATGTAGGACCTGAGGAGGATACTCATCTTGTACACAGAAGCAAGGAGGAATGAGAGAGAAGGAGCAAAAAATGCCCTATTAAAAAATATAAAAATAAATTATTTAAAGAAAAGATTTTAACATAAGAAATG
>JALUKJ010000414.1 GCA_027056615.1 Campylobacteraceae bacterium
AATTTGCTTAAATTCTAATTAATTAGAATTTAAATTTCTAGCAATATTTATATAATATTATTAATTATCACTAAAATTGAGATAAATATTTAAGACTATAACCATAAATATATTTTTCATCACTCTCCAACCTTATCCTAGTTTTGCAAGATGTTTATCAGTAAAGATATATTATTATTCACTACTTCGCATCAAAATCATACTCCAAAGACAATGACCCATTTGTAATGTCAGACAATGGTTCATACTCTATTTTTAATTTATCAGCATACCAATCACCACCCCACTTTATATCTACTTCTCCTGAGACATCTTCACTTCTTTGTGGATTGTTACTTGAGTCTTGATAGTCTAATGTAAGTCTTGCTTTTCCATCAATGTTTCCAGTAATATATACAAAAAAACTATAAATATCTCCTTGACTTTCTCTTTTATGTAAAAGAATTGTAGATTTTTTACCAATATCTTCTATCCTATATACTCTATTAACCTGATTTGGAGTGTATGATGTTTTATTATATATCCATAGAGTTATGCCTATCAGAGTAATAAGTGTTATGATTAGTAGGAGTTTCAATTTTTTCCTTTGTTCTGTTTTATGGTAACTCTAACTTATCCAACATATCTTTACTAATAATGATTTCATTAGTATTCATAGCTCTTTCCATAAACATATAACCTGACTTACCTATCTTAAAAGTTACATTATTATCACCTTTAACATCATAAATACGACCCTCTTTATCTTTACTTTTTGTAGGATAAAAATAGAGATAATTATATGTTTGCCCAGTTACAGACTTTAAAATAGGACAAAAGTTTATACTTCTTGGAGAATTTTGACCTCCATCTATAAAGACATATTGAGGAAACTTACTTTTTTTATCTTTATCTTCTTTTGCATAATCATAAAATATCTTTTCTTTAGAAGAAAAATTAATAGCTAAAAATAGGTCTGAAAGAAGTGTATGTTGAGCATAATCATATATATCTTTTGGATAAATAGGTATTTGAGTACATGAACCATAAGAAGCTAATCTATTGAGTGAAATATGAGGATATTTTATATATGCCTCTTTTATACCTTTAGCTGAAACCAACGATATAGAATTAAGAGCTATCTGTTTTTTAATTGGACTACAACCTAAAAAAGCTAAGGAGGTTATTACAAATATTGTCTTCATAAAAGGTGGTATATTCTCGCCTTTATTTACTGATTGTTCAAAGTTGGCATCTTTCATAACATTTTGCATAATGCCTATCAAGATACTAAAAACAATAGAAATCCATGCAAAGATATTTATAAATGATGAGCGTTTTTTTTGCTGTTCCATGCTTTTCCTTTAATCTGTTAAATATTAAGTCTATCCATTATATAATGTTTCTACTAAATTAACCTCATACAAAAAGAGATAAAATGTTAAAAACTAAATTACTAATACTGCTTTTCTCTATGCTACTTTTGACTGCGTGTAATGACACAAGTAACAAAGAGGTAACTTCATCACTACAAAAAGAGAGTTCTGTAAAAACTCTATATCCTTGGTTAGAAGGAGAGTTGAGAGGTGAACTCTTTTTTCATGCCGAAGATAGAAACATCTCCTCTTCACTAAGCTATCATGATGGTAAATTAAATGTATCTTTTCCTAACCATTGCGAGGGAGAGGGAAAATTTGTATCTAATAAAGACACGAGTGGTATCTTTATAACAGCTCAAAATAAAACATTTAAATTAAACCCTACGAATGGTGATGAGACAATAGATAAAAATTTTGAGAACTTAAAAGATATTAAGCTAATCTATATTCAGTATTATGCCGATAGTAAATTGGCAGGTTGGTTGGAAAAAGAGTAGCATAGTCTCCAAACCCATCAACAAGGATTTAAATGAAAAATAGTATCCTCATATCAACCACAATAGGTGCTATTGTAGCTTTTTTAATGATGTATATTGCATGGGAACACAACCCACAATGTGAGATACATGAA
>JALUKJ010000415.1 GCA_027056615.1 Campylobacteraceae bacterium
TAAAACACATCTCTTTTGATGAAGATTTTCTACTCCCCTCTGTTGTTAATGTAAGCGATGAAGGTGTTATGGTTGGTATTAAAGCCAAAAATATGGCAATGATAGCCCAAGAGAACACAGCTATATCTGTAAAAAGATTAATGGGAACAAAAGAGACGTTAACTCTAAATGGTAAAAAGTTTACTCCTCAAGAGATTTCATCTTTTATTATTAAAAAAATAAAAGAGACAGCAGAGCAAGAGATGGGAATGGAGTATAAAAGATGTGTTGTTACTGTTCCTGCTTATTTTAATGAAAACCAAAGAGATGCTACTACACAAGCTGTTAAACTAGCAGGATTAGAGGTTTTAAGAGTTATTAATGAACCAACAGCAGCAGCCATTAGTTATGGAGCAAATAGAGATGATGATATGCTATATGCTGTCTATGATTTAGGTGGTGGAACATTTGACATATCTATTATTGAAAACTCTGAAGGGTTAATAGAAGTCCTTGCTACAAAAGGAGACAACCACTTAGGAGGAGATGATTTTGACAAAAAATTAGCCAATCTTATTTGGGAAAAGAGTGGTTTTGACATAGAGTTAACTAAAAAACTAGAGATTAAACTAAACCAACTAGCAGAGAAGACAAAAATAGCTCTATCAAATGAAGATAGTGTTCATATTGATGAGAAGTTTTTTGCAAAAAAAGATGGAGAGGCGTTACACCTAGAGGTAGATGTAGACAAAGAGGAGTTTGAAGCTTTAATTGAAGAGGATATAGATAGAACTATTGACCTACTACTAGAGACCCTAGAGGAGTCAAACAATGACATAGACGACCTAGAGGCTATTATTTTAACAGGTGGTTCAAGTAGAATACCACTTATTACAAACAAAATTTTAGAGAGAACCGAAAAACTACCTATCTTAATAGAAGACCCAGACAAATCCGTCTCTATTGGTGCTATACTACAAGGGGCAATGATAGAAGGAGTTGATACAGACTCTATTTTAGTCGATATTACACCCTACTCTTTAGGAATTTCTACACTAAAAGATGAAATGAGTTTTGAGTTAATATTGTCTAAAATAATACTCAAAAACACACCTGTACCAACCTCTAAAACTTCAAGATATTATGCCATGGTTGAGTATCAAAGTAAGTTTCAAATAGATATTTATCAAGGAGAAGATGAAGAAGACCTTGAATCCAATGTTAAGATTGGAGAGATGCTTTTAACTGTAGAAAATCCTGTTGAAAATGGTGCAATAGATGTTGACTTTAGGCTCAACCAAGATGGAATGTTGTCAGTAGTAGGAAGAGAAATCCACACTAACGAAATAGTAAAAGGAGAGTTTAAAACTAAAGTAGCAAAATCAACCAAACACTCTAAAGTAAAAGAGATGGATATTTTAACCGAACACGATAAAATTATTGTAGAAAAGATAAATAAAATTTTAGAAAACGATACTATTTTAGATGAAGATAAAGATGACTTAAAAGAGTTAAAAGAGAAATTTATATCGGCTAAATCAGATGAAAAAGCATCTCTTGAAGAGGAGATAATAGACTCCATATTCTTTTTAGAAGAGGCGTAATTATGGAGTTTAAATATAAATGTCCTGTATGCAGGGCAAATAATATTTTAACTGCCAACAATCTACACTGTAGAAGATGTAAGAGTGACCTTACATCTATCTATATAATTAGAAAGAAGAGAGTTTTTGAAGTACTTAAAAAAATTGTTATTTCTTAAGTTTTGGATTATCCCTCTTTACTATCTTTTCTAGGGATAAATTTCCCACAACCTTTCTCTTTAGTTCCACCAAAACTTTTAACTTCTCTTGCTGTTCCATTCTCCCAAATAACTGTTCTTTGACACTCTGGAGACTTTACACACTCTTCATTTTTACAACCTACATCTTCAGGTACTGACATTTTATATCCTTATAATTTTATTTGCAAGGATAATATCAAAAAAACTTTAATAAGAGCTAATTAAA
>JALUKJ010000416.1 GCA_027056615.1 Campylobacteraceae bacterium
GTGTGAAGATATTGACCACAGGAATAAAGAGTAAGGGAAAAGCAACAATGGAGAGACCTAAAAAGATAAAACTATCTTTGAGTGTATAGCCAATAGAAGAGAATATGTGGTCTCGTTTTACTTCACTCTCTTCAAAATGCTCTTTTTCAATGTTAAGAAGTAGAGGTTCACTAAATAGACTAGCAATAAAAACCATACTTACAATAATAGCATTATAAATAAGATAAAAAGCAATTAAGAAAGTAATCCCTTTTTCAATAGTCTCAAATGGAAGCCATGTAAGAAGTTTTAAAAACTGTGCATATATGTAGTCACCTTTAACAAACCAAACAGCACTCCAAAATATGGTACTTCCTAGTGCTACCCATAATGAAAAAGAACTATATCTATCTTTTGAAACTACTCGTAAAATAAGATTTCCTGCAAAAGCAAATACCAATGCAAATGTCAAGAGAATAAGTTGAAGCCATAAAAAAGTAGAGAGCATCCACGCACCGTTAGAGCGAACCATTGAAAAAGGTATCCAACCTAAAATATGACTACTAAGTGCAATTAGGTTATCCCAAAATAGAACACCCACTCCAATCCATAGTGCAGAGATAATTGTTCCACTAATAAGGGCATATTTCATGGTGTTCCATGTTAAAATCTCTTTAAAGCCAAAGATAATGGCGTGTATGATATTTTTCATATATCTTCCTTTCTTTTTTTACTTTTTTTCTTATATTTATAGAGTGACATTATAGCTACAATAATGACAAGAAGGAGCATAAAATGTTCAATTTGAGTAATTTCACTTGTAACTTTTTTTAAACTACTACTTAACATATAACCGATGGTAAGACCAACTATAGAGGCGAAAGAAGCACCAATGGCATCAAAGAGGGTAAACTTTTTATGTGAATAGTGTTGTGTCCCTAAAACAAGAGGAATAGCAATAGCTCCACCATATATAAAGCGTGAACTCATAGCCAACCATTTAGCTTTAGTCTCTGCTTTCTTTTTTAAATTATCAACTCTATTTTTTAATAGAGGAAACTTAGACAATACTCTATGAGCATAGTTTTTTCCTATATAGAACCATATTTGGTCACCTGCAATAGCTCCTAAAATAGCAACAATTAAAGTCTCTTCACAGGGTAGTACACCTAAATGACATAAGACACCTGAAAGAAGAATAACAGCTGTTCCCTCAACAATCATTCCCAAAAAAACTATCCAAAGTCCATAATCCCTGAGTAGTGTTGTTAATTGTTCCATCTTAAATATCTTTTAATTTTTCTTCAACTTTTTCTAAAAAACCTATATGTGTTTGAGGGGTTATAACCCTTTTTGTCACAACTCTAAGTCCAATCTCAATTAAAAATGCCAAAATAAATCCACCTGCAATAAAATATCCAACATTAGGAATATGTTTAGAGGTGTAGTTAAGTGCTAAAACAATAGCAATAGCAATGGTTAAAATAGAGAGTGATACTAAAATTTTAGAAGCTTTAGTCTCATGGATTTTTAAAAAATGTCCAATATGTACCAAAGCATGAATAAACAAAATTGAGATAGACCCAATAGCAGCAATCTCTGTTAAATTAAAAAATAGAACAAAGCAAATTAAGATAGCTGTACTAACAATTAGTCCTTCGCTACTGTGCCAAACATTTCGTTCGTAAACTTCTGGAAGCTCTCCATTTTTTGCCATCTGATAGGTAACATTAGTGACAGCATATAGGTTAGCATTTATAGAAGAGGCTGTTGAGATTAACGCTGCAATTGCCATAATAGTAAAACCAACTTGTCCAAAAGCAGGTTTAGCTGCCTCTGCTAAAGCATAATCCTGTGCTTTAATAATCTCTGGAAGTGGTAAATTCCCAAAAACAGCAAAAGTAACAGCTACATAGAGAGCCATAACAAATAAAATAGCAACTGTCATAGCTTTAAGCATTGTTGTTGAAGGGTTTTCCATATCTTCTGCTGTATTTGTAAT
>JALUKJ010000417.1 GCA_027056615.1 Campylobacteraceae bacterium
TCAAGGTCATTTAGATATGCAATAAGTTCATTTTTTATGACCTCTTGAGCAGGAGTTAACTCTCCTAAATATGCATAATAATTTTTTTTATGTTCTTCTATAACTTTTTTAGGGGTAGGTAACTTCTTGTTATTGATACAAGAAGTTATAGCAAATAAAATAGATAGAAATAGAATATATTTTAATAGCTTCATGTCATACTTTCCAAATGAGATATAACTTTATCAAAACTTTGTTCTGTAGTGTAACAACTATGTGAATTACAGAGTTGAAATGTACTATCATCACTGTTTTTAAATAGTATATAAGGATAACCAATTTTCTCTCGTTTGTCTATATTCTCTTTTAATAAATTAACATTTGATTTAACAATAATGTCATCTTTCAAGTAACGTAACACCATTTGTGTTAATTTTGGAGAAGAGAGAGGTTGTCGCATAAGATTATATGAGTGTAACTCTAATGTTTTAAATACAAATTTTTTATAGTTTACATCAACTAAAGAGGATATGCTTAGAAGTAAAGATAAAGCTGAACTAATGCTTGAAGAAAGTGTTTTGTCATGAATAGTCTCTCGAATTTTAAACTCATTGGTTGAAAAAATCCACTGTGCATGTTGGTAGTAGTGTTCAACTATTAAGTTGGTAAATTGAGTTGCCATAATTAGAAAAGATTCATCAAGAGTATATTGATAAGCAACAATAAGGGCTTCACCCAACTCGGTATACTCCTCTAAAAAGGCTTTTATTTCGTCTGTATGATAGAGCATACCATTACGGTAAAAAGTTGAAAGAAGTGCTTCAAGAGTCTCCAAAGCATATAGATGATACTTCTTATCAATGATTCCTGCTTTAAAGAGGCTTTTAATCATTAAAGCATTCCATGAACATAAGTATTTTTCATTTTTAAGTTTAAATAGTTTAGAGTTCTCTCTCTGATTTATCATAAAATCAATAGTTTTAAGGGCTACTTTTTTATAGTTTTTATTTTGAGTTATCTGATAGGCTCGAATATAAAGAGAGGATAAAAGAGCATTGTCATAAGTAGTTTTTACCTCATAAGCGTCACTCCAATCTTCTTTAGAGGCGTAAGTATAAAATCCTCCATTTTCAATATCATAAAAGCCACCTTTAGCCATATTATCTAAAGTTAGTCTAACAGTGTCTAAAATTGTTTGATTTTTTTCTAATAGATAAATATCTAAAAGTAATTCTAAGAGTGTAACATTGTGGAATTTTGGGGCTTTTGTAAAGCCTCCATGCTCTTTGTCTAAAAGTTCCATACTTTGTGCTTCAATTGTTTTTATTATCTTTAGATTTAGTTTAGTAGCTTGAATCTGCTCATCTTTAGGCTCTACAAATGCTAAAAGCTCTTGACCTTTTTGACTTAATGTATTGTAGTCTGTAATATATTTTTTAGAAATGACTCTTAGTAGCTCTTCAAATCCAAGTTGTTGGTCTATAGCATGAGGAGCAATATATGAGGCAGTATAAAAAGGTTCTAAGTTTTCTGTTAAAAATATTGTAAGAGGAGTTCCACCTGCTTGGCGATTCATAAGAGAGTAGACTTTTTGGTAGTATCTTTCAATATCAGGTCGTTCATTTTTATCTATTTTTATAGAGATAAAACGTTCTTCTAATAGTTCCTTTACTATACTATTTTTCATAGATTCTTGACTCATTTTTTTTGACCAATATGAGCTTGGTGATTCGATAGATAAATAGATACACTTATTCTCTTTCTTGGCTTTTTTGATTAGATTATTAAACATATTTCCCTTTCTTTTGTTAATTAAAGTTTTTTAAAAGTATCATATTGTAAAGTTCTATAATAAAAAATAACAAAAAAAAACACTTTTTTCTTTTTTTCTTTTTTCTATAGTCTATTTTTGAACTAATAAAGAGTATTATTTATATATTTTTGCTATAGTAATACACATATTGTAAACGTAAAACAGTATACAATCATTATTAG
>JALUKJ010000418.1 GCA_027056615.1 Campylobacteraceae bacterium
TCATAATAGTTTTAATTTATACAAATGGAGGTTAAAGTGTTTTCTAAAATAATGACAACCCTACTTGTATCTGTTATCTGTACACAATTAATAGAGGCAAAGGAACTTACTAATTTGTCACTAGAGAGTGCATTAAATATCATGAGAAATAATAACTTAGAGTTAAAAATCTCAAAATTTAATGAACAGATGAAGATTCAAGAGGAAAAAATGGCCAAGGGCTATAACTATGGTCAATTAAATCTAAAGATACAAGCTCTTCGCTCTAATGATGCAGGTAATGTTTTTGGATTTAAAGTAAAAAGTAGAGAAGCCTCTTTTCGTGATTTTGGTTTTTCTGACTTTATGGGAGCAATTGGTCAAGGTGCACAACAGGCCAATGGTGATTTTGGAGCTTTTTCTCAAGGTTTAGCACAACAAGGAGGAGATATTCTTGGGATAGAACCTAAAGATTTAAACTATCCAGATGCTAGAAATCATGTTCAAACTACACTTACATATCAAGTCCCTCTCTATACAGGTGGGAAACTAGACCAATACAGTAAAATCACCAAAGCTCTTACATATATGAGTCAATTAGATACAGAGAAGCTCTTAAATGAAAAGGTATTTCAAACTAAAAAGACCTTTTATGATATTTCACTTATTGAACAATATATTGAAAAATTGAGTAGTATTGTAAGTAATATTGATAGACTAGAAGAGATTGTAGGGAGTATGAAAGAAGAGGGATATGCTAAAGATATTGATAAACTTGAAGTACAGGCTAGAAAAGCAGAAGCACAAAGCATGTTAAGTCAAGCTACTTACAACAGAGAGTTAGCTTACCAATATCTCTCTTTTTTACTCAATGAGACAGTTCGTTCTATTCAACCACTCAATAACTTAGCACCACTTCCAACATTTACAGAAGATGAGATTGTTCAAAATAATCTTGATATTCAAAAAGCACAACTTGGTCTAAAAGTTACTGATATGGCAATTAAAGTAGAAAAGTCTAAGTTTTTACCAACAGTTGGTGCTTTTGGAGAGTATGGTTCTGCTGACAACTCTGCATTTAATAGATTTTTTGAAAAAGATTTCTATACCGTTGGAGTACAACTAGAGTGGAATATCTTTAATGGTGAAATTGATAAAGAGAGTCTTGAAAAAGCAAAAATTAAAAATATGCAAGTTCAAGAGCAAGTAGAGTTGGCAAAAGCTGGTATAACTCTACAGATTAAAAAGCTTATGACCAATATCAAAAGTAAAAGTGCTGAAATTGAAAGTTTAGAGACACAGTATGAATTTGCTGAAAAAGTCTATGAGAACTATGAAGGACGTTACCAAGAGGGTATCGCTTCAATTACTGATGTACTTATTAAGCAATCAAAAGAGCTAGAAGTACTCTTAAAACTACTTACAGCAAAAAATGATAGAAATGCAAAAGTATTTGAGTTAACAAGTGTTTTAAATAAAGGAGAAAATTCATGAAAAGATTATTAACCGTTGGGCTATTATTAGCTATGAGTTCATTAAGTGCTATTGAACTTGAGTTAAGTGGAGCAGTACAATCAGATAACCAAAAGATGATTACGAGTCGATATATGGGTATTGTTAAAAAGATGTTGGTCTCAGAGGGAGATATTGTAAAAAAAGGTCAACTTCTTTATCAAATAGATTCTAAAGAGATAGATTCTAAAAAAGAGCAGGTCAACTTAGCTATCTCACAAGCTCAACTTGCCCTTCAAATGAATAAAAATCAATACTCAAATATTCTTTTAAATCTTGGACGATACAAAAGGCTTTTTAAAAAAGGGATGGTCTCCAAATATGAATTAGAGAATCTTGAACTTAATGCTAAAAATATGAGAGATATGGTTTCTATATCGTCTAAACAAGTTTCCCAAGCAAGAGCGATGAAAAAAGAGGTACTTAACCAATACAACTACCTTAAGTTAAAAGCACCTAACGATGGTGTAATTATTGCTAAAAAACTTAATGTAGGAGAGATGGCAATTCCAGGAATGCCTGGTGTTATTTTAACTGACCTTTCTAAACTTAGTGTTATAGTAGAGATTGCAGAAAATGATATTAAATATATTAACCCTAAAGAGCAAGTTCAACTAGAAATTCCATCTGTAGGATTTAAATCAACAGGAACCATTGCCTCTATTATCCCTAGTTCTAATCCTATGACACATAAATTTAAAATGAAAATTAAATTTAACAAAAAGGGTAAATCTATATACCCAGGGATGTATGCAAAAGTACATATTAAAGGCTAGTTATGGGTCAAAATAGAAATGAACCTTATGTTGTAAAAGATATTGCAGGTAAGTTAGGTCAAGGATTTTTACGCAATCCTTTAACGGCTGTTTTAGGAATTGTTATTTTAGCACTAGGGTGGATTGCACTAACAACCATGCCAAGAGAGGAAGACCCTCAGATTGCTATTTCAGGTGGTGGAATTATTGTTGCTATGCCTGGGGCTACTCCTTTGGAAGTTGAAAATATTATCTCGAAACCATTAGAGAAGAAACTTCGAGAGATTCAAGGAATTCAACATGTCTATAGTATCTCTCAAAACAATGTAGGTATTGTTAATGTTATGTATTACATTGGAGAAAACAGAGAAGACTCTAACCTAAAACTTTACGACAAAGTGATGCAAAATATGGATGAGATGCCAAAAGGAGTTATGCAACCACTTATTAAACCTTTTGATATTGATATTGATGTTCCTATTCTTACCTTTGCTTTTTATCAAACACCTGACTCAAAACTATCTCTTGTTCAATTCAATGAGAAACTTCGTGATTTACGATATAAAATAAATGGTATTCCAAATGTAGCAAAAACTACCCTCTATGGTGACCATAAAGAGCAATTTAATGTTGAAGTTGACATGGGGAAACTCTCTGCTTACCACCTCTCTATGGGGCAAATTATGCAAGCTATAAAACAACTCGCTGTCAACGTTCCTGAAGTTAAAGGAAAAACCAAAGATAAAAAAATTGTTATGTTTGGTGTCTCTAATGCTATTAATGGCATAGAAGATATAAAAAGAACTATGGTAGCCAACTATATGGGTTCACCAATCTATTTAAGAGATGTTGCAAAAGTTAGTAATGGCATAGATAAACAAAATTTTCAAAATGTAGATTTTATCTTTAGAGCTAACAATGATAAATCTCAACCCTTCTCAAAAACAATACCACAAGTTACCTTGGCTGTCTCTAAACTAGCAGGAACAAATGCTGTTTTTGTTGCTAAAGATGTCCTGAAGATGGTAGAAGAACATAAAGAAGAGTTTAAAAAACTAGGTATAGAGTATACAGAAACACGAAATTATGGAGAACGAGCTAATCATGCTGTTGATGAGTTGATGCACCACTTGATTATTACTATTCTCATTATTGCTATTATGTTAGTCTTTGCTTTGGGTTGGAGAGAGTCTCTTATTGTTACATTCTCTGTTCCTGCTATTTTAGCAATAACACTCTTTATTGCATATATGACGGGGCAAACTATAAATAGAATTACTCTATTTGCGTTCTTGCTCTCATTGGGTCTCTTGGTTGATGCGGCAATTATTGTAATTGAGAATATTCACCGACATTTACATTCAGAAGGTGCTGATAAACGAGAGATGGGTGAAATTTTAATAGAAGCTACTGATGAAGTAGGCGCCCCTACTAACATTGCAACTCTTGCAATTATTATGACTATGGTTCCTATGGCATTTGTTGGAGGTATGATGGGGTCATTTATGAAACCTATTCCTTACAATGTACCTGTGGCACTATTTGCTTCATTAGTTGTTGCCTATATCTTTACACCTTACTTAAGTTTAAAACTTCTTAAAAAGCCAAAAGCTAATGAACATTATGACATGGAGAACAATCCTTATGGTATTTGTGAGCCATGTTTAAATGATGAGGATAAAGATGAAGATAAGAACAACGAATCTAACAAAAAAGGGGAGAAGTAGATGAAAAAACTTGAAAATTTTGTCTTTTGGATTTTACAATCAAAATTTAGAAAAGCAATGATCATTATACTTACTATTATAGCTTTTTTTGCTTCTCTGCTTATGTTTCCAACAAAAGCAGTAAAAGCAAGAATGCTTCCAGGAAAAAGTGCAACAACCTACTCTGTTTATGTTGACACACCAACAGGTAGTTCAATTGAGCAGACTAAAAAAGTGACTACATGTGTTACAGATATTTTAAGAAAAGAGAAAGAGATTCTAAATATGTCTACTTTCTATGGACAGGGTATTCCTCTTGACTATGCAGGATTAGTTAAAGGTTCAGCCATGAAACGAACTGAAAATGTTGCAGAGATTTCAGTTAACCTAACTCCTATTCATGAAAGAGAAGAGCCATCTTTTCTTATGACAAGTCGTCTTCGTCCAATTATAAAAAGTAGTTGTGAATCTATTATTCCAGGTACAACAATTAGGATGATAGAACAACCAGCAGGTCCTCCTACACTTGCCTCTATTGTACTAGAAGTTCATGGAGACAATCTTAAACATATACGTAAACTATCTGTTGAAGTAGCAAATATTTTAGCCAATACAAAAAATTTAGTTGATGTTGATGTTATGGCTGATGATATTTACAAAAAGTATAAACTTATTCCTGATATTGAGAAGATTGCACGTTCAGGTTTAGGTATTGAACAGGTTAACAATATTCTCTATTTAGCATTTGAGGGAATGGCAATTGCAACAAAAAACTCAGCTAATAGCTCTGTTCAAATTCCTATCTTTCTAGTCTTAAGTGATAAGACAAAAGAGTTAAGTAACCAAAGTGCCGATGCAATTCGTTCTAAACTCACTTCGCTCAATCTTATGAACAAAAAAGGTATGATGGTTCCTCTTACAGAAGTTGTAAATATTGTACAAGTTGATTCAAATCCTAGCATTATGCATAAAGATTTAGAACGCACTATTAATGTTACGGCAGAGACTGACAATGTCTCTCAGGTCTACCCTCTTTTAGATGCTCGTGAAAAGATGATGGAGTACTTTAAAAAAGACTACAATGTAGAGACAGCTCCTTTTTCAACATATATGTTTGACCTTATCTTAACAGATAAAAAAACAGGTGAAAAGTTTCTACTTCGTTGGGATGGAGAGATGAAAGTTACTTTGGATACCTTTAGAGACTTAGGTGCTGCCTTTATTGCTGCATTGGTACTTATCTTCTTCTTATTGGTTATCTACTACAAAAGCTTTGCTCTTAGTGGTATTATTTTAGGAGGTTCATTCTTATCACTTATTGGAGTAATTGTAGGTCACTGGGTAGCAGACCAAGTAACAGTAAATACATTCTTCTTAACAGCAACATCACTTATTGGATTTATTGCTCTTATGGGAATAAGTTCTAGAAACTCTCTACTACTTATTGACTTTGCAATGGGTCTAATTAATGAAGAAGGAATGGAGAAAAAAAGAGCTATTGCTCATGCCTCGGCAACAAGAGCTACACCTATCTTTTTAACAGCTATCGCAATTATCTTAGGTTCTGCCCTACTCGCTAGTGACCCTATCTTTGGTGGTCTTGGAGTTGCACTTATCTCTGGTACAGTAGCTGCTGTATTTGTTTCACTTCTTTTTGTTCCTGTCTTAATGGACAATGCAAGTGCTTTAGTAAAAGGGAAAGAAGAGCAGTAAGCTCTTTTTCCTCCCTCCATCCGTCCTCGGCAATGTCAATAAAATAAGCTCAAAAACACCTAAAAACCGTCTTTTGAAAATGAAACCTAGTGGAAAATAGTAATGGTTATGAGAAAACAAAAGCTAAAATAGCAAAATTACACTATTTTGTTAGCCAAAAGTGAAAAGCAATTATTCATGAACTTACAGATTACTTAGTTAAAACTTTTGATAGAGTAGCTATAGAAGATTTGAATGTAAAAGGAATGATTAAAAATCGTAAATTGGCAAAGCCATTAGTGATGTTGGTTTTGCTATGTTTAGAGAAATTTTAACATACAAGTGTAAACTTTATGGTGTGGAATTAGTGTTAGTGGATAGATTTTTTCCATCTTTAAAAACTTGCTCAAAGTGTGGCACGAAGAAAAATAATTTAAAACTAAGTGATAGAGTGTATAATTGTAATTCTTGTAACTTAGTCATTGATAGAGACTTAAATGCAAGTATAAATATCAATGGTTGGCGACAGGTTTAGGCGACAACTAAAACGATAGTGTAGAAGTCTCGTTGGAGATTCTGTGAAGCTATAACATTCCTAGGTTTTCCTAGGTTTTTATGAACGGATAAAAACTAAAATGATAAACTATATAATAAAACGAATCCTATACGCAATCCCAATTTTAATAGGTGTAAACCTTATAACCTTTATGCTCTTCTTTATGGTAAACACGCCTGATGATATGGCAAGAAGTCAACTAGGAGAAAAAAGGGTAACCCAAGAGATGATAGAGGCATGGAAAGCTGATAAAGGGTACGATAAACCACTATTTATAAATGAAAAAAAAGAGGGATTAAAAAAAGTTACCGATACGCTATTTATGCAAGAGTCAATTAAACTCTTTAGCTTTAACTTTGGTTTTTCTGATAACAATAGAAATATTGCTCAAGATATAAAAGAGCGAATGATACCCTCTCTCTCCATAGCTTTACCAACTTTTTTAATTGCTTTAGTCACCAATATCTCACTAGCTCTACTTTTAGTTCTCTTTAGAGGCTCAGTGCTAGATACAAGCATGATGGTAGTAGCTGTTATGATAATGTCTATCT
>JALUKJ010000419.1 GCA_027056615.1 Campylobacteraceae bacterium
AAAATATGGTGTTTTAGAATAACTCATAGTTATTGTTTGTTGTAATTTTTTAAATAGTTTAGTATTGTCTGTATTAATTATCATTTGATTAATAGGTTGAGCAAAACTATCTTTTGAACTACTTTTTTTTAAAGGTATAGAGAGCCAATAAGGCTTTCCATTTACCAAAATTTGTACACGTCTTCCCCAAAAAGAAGCATCTTTAGGATTATTATATGTATGGTCTAAAACAATCCAATAATCACTTTTTGAGATTTTGGAAAAGAAACCATACCAAGGCATAAAATCAGGCTGATGAATAGTTGTTTTCACTATATTTCTCCTATTAAAATTTTAATTCTTCAATAACTTTACCTATTAACCCCAACTCCTCTTTGGTTAAAAGAGGATGAAATGGAATAGAAAAGCTACAATCTAATATTTTTTTAGCATTTGGAAATTTATGCTGTTCTGAAAGTGGACAGATAAACATTAACTCTCGACTAACATCAATTTTATTCTCTACAAAATAGTTAAAAGCACTTTTCGTACTCTCTTTATCTTTAAAAACTAATATTAATCGAAAAGCAATTTCATCTTTATTCATTTCTAAAAAAGAGATGCCTTTTTTAACTAACATCTCAGTTAATCTAGCATATCCGTAGCGTAGGTTATCTTTAATATCATCTAAATTATCTAAAGTTGCTAATGCAAATGAAGCATTAATATTATTGAGTCTTAAATTGAAAATATTGAGTTCATTGTAGGTAAGTTGCTCTTCATATGAAACCATCTCTTTTGCTTTGAGATAAATCTCTTTATTATCAGTTAAAATAGCTCCACCATCAATTCCATTGATTATTTTTGTAGGATAAAAAGATAAGATAGTAACATCTGTCATCTGCTCTTGATGTTGACTACTTAAAAATGATTGACACGCATCACCAATTGTAAAATGTTCATGCTCAACTTGATTCCAAGTAGCAATTTTTCCAAAATGATTAGGAGATAGTACAATAGAGTCAGATGGAACATTAAAAAGAGCAAAAGTCTCATTGTCTACATCGGAAAAAGAGAGTTTATATCCAGCCGATTTAATAGCATTTACCATAGAAAAGCAGGTACTTATAGCAGGTAAAACTACTTCTTGTTCTCTATTATTTAAAGCTTGTAGTGTTAAAAATATAGCTGAAAAACCATTTGAAGTTAAAACAGCATATTTAGAATTAAACATCTCTTTTAGTCTATCTTCTAGTAATTCTAAAGCATCACCTTTTACAAGCTCTCCTTTTAAAATTGCTCTTTCAACATGAGCTAATTGATTTTTATAAAATGGTACTTTTATACGTTGAACTTGTTTATTCATAAATGTATCTCTCATACCAACTCTCAGGGTGTGTTAAAAAGTGTAATACTTTAGGTCTATCTTCTTTAATATGCTCAATTGGAGTTCGTCTATCATCTTCTAGCAATACTCCATTTTCATATGCTTTCCACTGTGTCCATTCACTGTCACTAACATAACGACAGTAATTCCATAATTTTTTATCATAAGCTTCATAGAGCAATCCAAAATCTTTAGCTGAATGTTTTTGCCAAAAATCCAAGTTATTAAAAGGTGTTCTATCCCCATGAGATGCTGTCCCATACAATCTAATATTAAAAAGTATCTCAAATAGTTCTATCTCTTTTTGAAGTAATGCTTTACTATCAATATTACAATAGTTATTAATATCTTCAAGTTCAGTATGTAAACCTATCTCACAACCAATAGAGATTAAATCTTGAATAATTTTAATATTACCAATTGAGAGTAAATTATAATCAGATGCATGTATACGTAAATATATACTTGCACGAATATTAAGCTCTTTAAAAATTTTATATATAGTTCTTAAACGTTCTATCTTTATATCTACATCAATTCTATTAACCAATATTTTTTTATCTTTATCATATTCATCTAAAAAAAACTCTTTTAGAGTAATGA
>JALUKJ010000420.1 GCA_027056615.1 Campylobacteraceae bacterium
TAGTATGGCTAATCAAAATAGTATACTCTCACAAGACCCAAATTTTTATAGTTCTTATGAGTATGAAGAGCAAGATGGTAGTAGTACAGCACAAGTTTTTATTTCAATTTTATTTAAATTAGTATTACTACTGAGTATACTTTTTACGATATATTTTGCTTTTAACTATGTTTCAAATATGGATATAAACTTTAAAAAGTTTGACTTTTTGAATTTAGCAAAACAGAGTAAACCTCCTATACCTCAAATTAATATGGAAGTTACTCCTAAAGAGAATAAAATTAATTTTAAAAAAGCTGAGCTAGATGTTGTTGTTAACAAAGTCATAGAAAAGATAGATAAAGAAAAAGTAGTAAAAACATCAAAAACAAGTACTAATTCTTTAATAAAGCCTACAGAAGTAACTTCACATAAAGAACTAAAAAGCCCTTATTTAACTAAAGAGTATTTAGATGCCGTCAAAAAAGCACTTGGGAAGAATTAGAACTTTAAAAAGAAAGCTCCTAAAAAACTACATAGCTAAGCAAACTCTTATGTTATTCAGTATAAAAGTAGGAAACTTATAAAATAACGAGGAGTCCTAATGACAAACGAAAATGTCTTAGAAGCACTTAAAAGTGTAACTTACCCAGGGTTTACGAAAGATATCGTAACTTTTGGTTTTGTAAAAGATGTAGTAACAGATGGAGATAAAGTCTCTCTAACTGTAGATATTACATCATCTGCTGATGAGGTCAAATCTCAAATTCAAAATGATGTAACTGTTGAGTTAAAAAAACTTGGTTTTGCAGATATTAATCTGAATATCAAAGCTCCACAACCTCCAAAACAGATGAGTAACTCTGTCTCAGGAAAAAACATTGCCCCACAGGTTAAAAACTTTGTAATGGTAAGTTCAGGAAAAGGTGGGGTTGGTAAATCAACTACCTCTGTAAATATTGCAATTGCAATGGCAATGCAAGGTAAAAAAGTAGGTATTTTAGATGCCGATATTTATGGACCAAATATTCCTCGGATGATGGGTCTTAATGGTGTAAAACCAGAGATTCAAGGAAACAAAGTTCAACCTCTCAAAGCCTATGGTGTTGAGATGATGTCAATGGGTTCTCTTATGGAAGATGGGCAGTCACTTATATGGAGAGGTTCAATGATTATGAAAGCCATTGAGCAGTTCTTACGTGATATTTTATGGTCAGAGTTAGATGTTTTAGTTATAGATATGCCTCCAGGAACAGGTGATGCACAACTTACACTTGCACAGTCAGTTCCAGTAACGGCTGGTATTGTAGTAACAACTCCACAACAAGTAAGTCTTGATGACTCAAAAAGAAGTTTAGATATGTTTGAAAAACTTCATATTCCAATTGCTGGTGTGGTTGAGAATATGAGTGGATTTATCTGTCCAACATGTGATACAGAATCAGACATCTTTGGTATGGGAACAAGTAAAGAGGTAGCTTCTTCTTACAATACTGAACTTATGGCACAAGTACCAATTGAACCTGCAATTCGTGTGGGTGGAGATACAGGTCAACCTGTTACTTTCCATCAACCAGACTCGGAGACAGCAAAACGTTACCATACAGCTGCTTCTAACCTATTAGCATTTATTGACAAAGTAAATGCCGAGGGTGGAGCAGATAACCAAGCAATTCAACCAACAACACCTCCAGGTGTATCTGCTTGTAGTACATCTTCTGCACCAGCACAGTCTGGTGGTAGTTGTGGATGTAGTTAGTAGATTTTCTCTACTTGCAAGGTCTTTTACGACCTTGCTATATTATTGTGAACTAAGTGCTAAATTATCATAATCTCCACCAGAAGTTGTAAAGAGTGTAATTCCTAACAACTCATTATCTGGTTCCATAAGTCTCAAATATTTATCTAAATAGTAGCAAAAAACAATAATTTTAGAAAAATAAAATTGTCAATATATTCCTAATTTAATCTATATATAAT
>JALUKJ010000421.1 GCA_027056615.1 Campylobacteraceae bacterium
TCTTCTCTTAATAGTTTTTAGACTATTTCACTGTTATTTTTTTGATTGCCTTGGGTGGTAAGGGGGGAGTATTGGCTTTTTTTAGGGGGTGAAAGTGTTAAGTACTTTTTTGGGGCTAGGAGACATGGCGTTTTAATTTTGTTTAATGGAGAGAGGCAGTTGGACTATTTTAATGAGAATCATGAAGTTATTTTAGAGTGTTTAGGGGATGATTATTGGGATTTTTATTGTTAGTGGATTTATATTGGTTTAAGGTTGTGGGATTGATGAATATCGGATATATGTAAACTAGCTCTCCGAATCTAAGAGTTGTTCGGAGTTTTCTTGAATTTTTTTTAATAAAATTATGTCATAGGAGGACTAAGTTAATTTAAAAAAAACTAACACTATCAATAAGAAAGCTAAAATAAATGTTATATTACGAAAATAGACAACAAGCTCTTCTAATAGTGATACATTATCAATCTGATAATTCTCTATGAAATCAATGATTGTTGGTGTAAGTTTAAACCATTCTCCACGAATATGATATCTTTTAAATTTTTTATGTAAAGCTGTTTCAAGTTTAAATGCCAAAGCTCTATTTTCAACTTTAATAACTCGTAAAATTATTAACTCTTCATGATTTGCTGTTTGAAAAGTTTTGAGTCTCTTATTAGGATTATTGGCTATTCCTATTTTAACTACATTTTTACGTTTTGTTGAAATAAAATATACATACGTCATTTTAAACTTTAGATTTCTTTTTTAAAGATTATAGCTAAAAGTATTAAAGTAGTTTACTTGGTGTGAGTGGTATTTTGGAGAATTTGGGTTATAGATAAAGAGAAGGAGCAGAATACTCCTCCTATTTTAATAGACTATATCAGCCTCACCATAAAGTTTTTCCATTTTTTCTCTTAACTTCTCAATCACTTTTTTCTGTTTGAGTAGTTGTTCAATTCTTGGTTTTGCCTCTTTATAAGTAAGTTTTCCTGCATGTTTTTTATTTAATAGATAGACAACATTGTATCCATGCTTTGTTTTTACAGGAGCATTTAGCAGTCTTCTCTTTTTGTATTTGTAGGCTTTATCAAATAGATTTGTAGGTACAGCTTCTCTTGCAAACCATCCAAGATAACCATTTTGCTTAAATTCATGTGCTTTTTCTATAAAAGCTTTATCTAAATCTTTCGCTTGTCTAAGAGATTTTAAAATGCTATCAGCAGTTTTTTTATCTGGAACAATAATATCTGCTATCTCAATTGAGTTTGGGTAGCTGATGGCTTTAGGGTTATTGTTATAAAAATCTTTTATCTCCTGATTTGTCACTTTTGCTTTTTGAAACTCTTTTTGTTGATATAGTGCTACAGCAATAGCACCCTTAATGCTTCTTAACTGCTCTTTGTTAAGTTTTTTTCCATACTGTTTTTCAACTAATGCTTTTTGTTGATTGAATACTTTTTTAAACTCTTGACTATTTACCAAAGAGCTTTTAAGAAAGTTTCCATAAAGAACCTCTTCTTTAATAAGTTGCTCAATAAGCATCTGTTTTTTTGTCTCATCTAACTCCTTAAAGTTTTTAGAGAGTAGAGCATCAGTAATCTTATGTCCATTAACTGTAACTAATGTTTTAGAAAAGAGAAGTAAGCTACTTAAGAGTAGCAGTGTTATTATTTTTTTCATTTTGTTTTCCTTTTATTAAAGTTTTTTACTCGTAGGGTGTGATGGCTAAGTACCTGACCATAATAAATGTCATATTTTAACGATAAGAAAAAGGTACAGGTACAAGGCAGATTTTTAAAGGACTAGCCTTAGCTAATTCAAAAAAATCTAACGCCGTAGATGTGCCTTTTTCTTATCGCCCATAGGGTGAAATTCTTTTGCATCATCTTTGCACTTAGATATACTCGAATTAGCTAAGGCTAGTCCTTCGTCTATCTAAGAACAAATCTAAGGCAAAATAATTTCATTAAAAG
>JALUKJ010000422.1 GCA_027056615.1 Campylobacteraceae bacterium
CTCTAAGTGGAATTATATATATAAGTATCTTAAAAAATGTTAAAATATATTAGATTTTTTTAGAAAATATAAGATTTTCTGTAACAGTTACCTAACCCTCTAGTGGTAAGAGGCGAAGCTATTTTTAAGTTTTGTTTATTATATGGGGTCTGACACTTTTTCTTTTGTTTATTATATGGGGTCTGACACTTTTTCTTGACACTTTTTCTTATGACACTTTTTCTTTGCAAAATATCTATTTTTATAATTGGGGGTGGGGAATGTCAGCTAACATCTCCCAAATCATATATTATGGAAGAGGATTGCGAGAAAATTTTTGTTCAAACTTTTTCCCTCTTTGCTCAATAGGGTATTATAGCTTAAAATATAATGTTATCAAATTTTAAATTTTTAACTCTTTTTTATTTTGTTACGATAGAATTTTGTTTTTAATAAAAATTATCATTTAAGGAAAATATTATGATTGTAACAAATAAAGCCCCAGACTTCACAGCAGCAGCAGTACTTGCAGACGGACAAATCGTTGAAGACTTCAACTTAATGGAAAATTTAGGAGAAAAAGGTGCTGTTCTTTTCTTCTACCCACTAGACTTTACTTTTGTATGTCCATCAGAGATTATCGCTTTTTCTCACAGAGCAAAAGAGTTTAGAGAAAGAGGTGTTAATGTTATTGGTGTATCTGTAGACAGTCAATTCTCACACTTTGCATGGAGAGAGACTCCAGTTGAAAAAGGTGGAATTGGTAGAGTTGATTTCCCATTAGTAGCTGACCTTAGCAAACAGATTGCAAGAGACTATGATGTTCTTCTTAACGATGCTGTAGCACTTAGAGGCTCTTTCTTAATTGATGCAGACGGAACTGTAAGACATGCTGTAGTTAATGACCTTCCATTAGGAAGAAACATTGATGAGATGTTAAGAATGGTTGACACTATGTTGTTTACAAACGAGCATGGTGAAGTTTGTCCTGCTGGTTGGCAAAAAGGTGACGAAGGTATGAAAGCAGACACCGAAGGTGTTGCTGAGTATCTTGCAAAACACGCTGACGAACTATAATCTAAAAATTATTTTCAGGGGAGACCTTTGTGTCTACCCCGAATGTTTCTCTAAGTATTATAGATTATAATAATTATATAAGCATTTATAAACTTTAAGGCAAAATCATGATACAAAACTACATTTCACTACTACAAGAGAATGATTTAAAAGCCACCATACAGCGTACCTCCATCTTAAGAGCCATTGACCAAGCAGGGCATAGTAACATTGATGAAATCTATGAAGAGGTCAAAGAACTACACCCTACTCTCTCACTAGCTACCATCTACAAAAACATTATCTTAATGCAAGAGAACAATGTGATTGTTGAAGTCCCTATGAATGGGCAAAAGTCAAAATATGAGTTGACAAAAGAGGAACACATGCACCTCATTTGCCAAGTATGTGGCAAGATTCAAGACACAGAGATTAGACCTGAAACAAAAGAGGCTCTATTGGTTGAAAACTTTCAACTTAGCTCATCTAAAATCAATCTCTATGGAGTCTGTCAATCGTGCCAAGAGAGATAAAACAAAACGCTCTTTTTATTGCCGACACTCACTACCCACACCACGGCGATGAATTCTTAAAACTTTTACAAAAGTTAAAAACAAAAGAGATTACCCCTCCACAACTCTTTCTTATGGGTGATATATTTGACCTACTCTTTGGTCACAACAGCTACATTCAAAACTTCTCTAAAGAGGCTATAACCCTACTTCAAGAACTCTCAAAAGAGTTAGAGCTTATCTACCTAGAGGGAAACCATGACTTTTGTTTAAAAGAAGTTTTCCCAAATATAAAAGTCTATTCACGAGATGAACAACCCTTACATTTTAAGCTAAATCAACAAGATGTTTATCTTAGTCATGGTGATAAGTATGAGACCAACTTTGGCTATAATTTTTACAGTAAAATTTTACGTCATAAAATTACATTGACTCTATTAAAAACTTTTGAAAAACAGATAATAGATGACCGAATGGCAAAGTTAAGAGTCAAAAAAATCTGTAAACCTTTTGTCAACTATAAAAAGAGGTTTGAGAAGATACTAGCTCACTACCCTAAAGAGTCTCTTATTATAGAGGGGCATTTTCATCAAGGCTTAGTTCATAAAAACTATATCTCTCTTCCCTCTTTGGCTTGTCAAGGGAAAGTTGCTGTGGTTAAGGGTGAGGGGTTGGAGTTTATAACCCTATAACAAATACCCCCTCAACTCCCCCTCAATCTTCTCTTTCAAGCTCAAAGGCTCAACAACTTTCACATAAGGCAACCACTTTTTAATCAGCTCTTCTATCTCAATCTCTTGTGTAACTTGATAAGAAATCAATAAATTTCCATTCTCTTTTGTTTCTAAAACCTGCTGAGAACTCAAAAACTTTTTTGATTGAAAATAGAAAGCCTTCGATACATCTACTTCTAAGACCACCTCTATAAGGTATTTTCTAAATCCTTCTCTGTAGTGTGCAAAAGGGGTCTGCATATATTTTATAAAATCTTCTATTTCACGGTTTTTATGAAAAGTTTTTGAACTCTCTTTTATCTCTTTTATTTTAGAAATTCTATAGAGTGAAAAAGAGAAATTATAAGCCTCTACTTCACAAGCTAAGTAAAAATTTTCATTCATAAAGACTATTTTATAAGGTTTTACCTCATACTCTTCAACTCTATCTTTTACCATATAGTTTATGCTTATGTACTTTTGATGATAGATGGCTTTTTCAAGCTCTTTCATCATAGTGTAGTTATCTTTTTTAGACTCAAATGGTTTTGTTTTAAACTCATAAAGTTTTTTTGTCTCTTTTAATTTATGCTCTATAATAGACTTTGTTGAAGTATCTATATCAAGACTTTTAAAAAGGTCACTTCGTTGAGCTATACTAAATGTTTGCACTAAAAGTGACAGATTTCTCTCATCTAAAAATTGGTCAAAAGCTTTTTTAGTAATGGCTTTATAGCACCCTTTCTCTCCACGAATCAACTCAAAGGAGTTAGGAAAAACCTCTTTTATAACATCTAAATCTCGTCTAATTGTCTTTTCACTTTTGCTTTCCCATAAAATATCATTTTTTAAGCTCTCTATACAGACTTTTTGACCGTTATTGAAGCGTTTTAGGAGTTCTAGGACTCTTAGGGTTTGATTTGTCATTGTTCTATCTTCTCTAAAATAGTTTGGAGCATTTTGAACCAAATTAGAATATTATCTTCTGTAATCTTTTCTACTGAACCTTGTTTAGGATGAATTGTATTATTTCTAATTTTAATTATTTCCTGTAAACTATTATGAATATTCAAATCTCCTAAAAATAATTTTTCATCTAAAATTGTCCGAATTTTATTTTCTGTTGAATCATTTGTATTTCCATAGTTAGAGCTTATTTTATCATTTGAATTTTTCCAATAAGCATATCGTTTTCCATCTTCCCACTTCTCTTCTGTATAGATATTGGTAATTATTTCTATACTTTTTACTATTGCAAACATAGCATAATTAAACCTATTTTCCATATCCGTATCTAATAATTCAAATATAGATTTAACTTCAAGTTGAATCTCATTGGGCAAATGAAGCTCTAAAACTTTTTTTTGTATCTCCCAAACCTCTTTCAAATACTTTTTATCTAATCCCTTATCCACTAATTTTTTTAATTTATCAAAATTATCTTTAGTACTAATACTAACATCATGTGGGTGTTCTTTTTTGATATATCCTAAAATCCCATGTTCATAAAGGCTCTCTAAAATCGTACTTTTCCCAGTAGCTGTAAGCATAATAATCTGTATAGCAGGATTAATGTTTTTTATTGCTTTTACTATTTCTATACCTGTGAGCTTAGTTATTTCTTTTTGACTATGGTCACTTTTACTTAATCGTAAATCTAATATAACTAAATCAGGCTCATACTCTTCACATTTCTTTTTTGCTTTTGACTTAATAATATATTTATAAGAGTCTTTAAAATCATGTTTAAAAGTTTTAAACTCAATATTTTGATTTTTAGAAAAGTACTGTTTTAAAATATCACTCCAACCTTTAGCCCACTCATCATCTATATAAAGGACTTTTCCACTCTTTTCAGGAGGTCTTGGAACAAATTGAATACCATTTTTTTTCTCTATCTCTATAGGATTTTTAGCTAAAAGATATTTAAAATAAAGCATTGACGCTATCTTCTCTCTATTTTTGATAATCGCTTCACTATCTACTTTTAAAAACTTTGCCCATCTGTAGATTGCCCACTCATTAGAAATATCATGATGGCTTAGGTAGTCTTTTGGTGGTTCTACCTCTATAAGATTTAAAAACTCATCTTCATATAACTCCTCTTTAAAAGGTTTTATCTCCAATGTGTCAATTTTTTTTACTGCTTCTATACTATTTTTTGCTATAAAAATATTTTTAGTAAACAGTACTCTACCCATAGAACTTAGTCTGTTTAAAAGAGAACTATCTAAATCACTAAGTAATACAATCGGAAGCAGTCGTTTAACTCCTAACTCTTGACTAAGGCGTATATGATAAACTAACCGTAATCCATAGAGTTCTAAATAGTTAGATGAAAGATTATCTTTTATGTAGATAATTTGAGGGTTTAACTTTTTTATTTGAGGAATTATATCATGGGTAATATACTCATCTATATCTACACCTGTAGGTTTAAAAGCTATAGTTTTTGCAAATTGATTTTTAAAAGGAACATTATTGTTATGAATTAGTAGACTATTTTTCATAAGTAAGACTCTCCTTAATATATAGTGCAATACTCAATGCAATTTTTTCAACTTCTGAAAGGTAAAGCCACCCATTCTCTATAGTTGGTTTATAGTATTGAACTTTAAGGCTCTCTAAAAGATGAAACTCTGTATGGTTTACAAATTCATCATATAAAATATCCTCTTCATCTTTATGTGTTTCAATAAAAATATTTATCTTCTCCATACAGTTTAAAACAATATCAAGTTTCCATCTTTGACCATAACTCAACATTAAAAGCCCAATATTCCCACTTTTTCTATAGTTTTCCAAAAACATCTTTAAATTTTGACTATACAAATCTTTAGAGTTAAGTTCCAATTTTTTAAAACTTTTCTCCTCTTCATAATAGTTCGCTGTAATTCCACCAGAGAAAAGAACCAAAGGTATGGCTCTATTTTTACATTCATTCTCTATACCATAAAGAACTTCTTGTGTATCTCCATTAAAAGCCGACTTATGTACGATAACCATAGCATAATCATCAAAATCAAAATCTCTATTTTGAAATGATTCATAAACCTCATCATACGCTTTACCTATTTTATTGTCTAAAATATCACGATACTCATTTAAATCAATATTGGTATGATTCATAAAGAGTTGCTGTCGTGATTGTCTATCTTCTATGAGTAAAATCTTTTTCATTTTTTATAAAACCTTAATATATGTGTAAATCCATCAACAGAAAAATTGAGTTTTTCTATCTCTTGTATATTTGATGACCGTAAATAGTTAACTCTATAACTCTCTTGCTCATAACTACTCTCAATACTCCAATCACAAAGGTTTGTAAGATTCTCTTTTAACATCTTAAAATCTCCATCATTTACCTCGTCAAGCATCTCTTTTGCACTTCTATTAGCAAATGAGTTAAGTTGTATAATTTTTAACTCAATAAACTCTGCATTTGGTTCAACTACTTCAACCTGTATCTCATGGGCATTATCTCGTTTTTTTATCTCTTCAAATATTCGACCAACAGACTCTTGAAACTTCTCCACATCGGTATAAAAAGTTCTTCCTTTGAGTTTAATCAAATCAACACTAAATCTTCGTCCTAATTTTTTTTGCTCTTCTAAAAAGATACTCTCCAACATATTGTTCTCATTTCGCATCTCTATCTCTTGTTTAAACAGATTTATTACCTCACTAAAAGTAGTAATGGTTTTGTTATCTACTTCATAACTCTCTTTTAATCTAAAGTCAAAAGGATTATTACCCTCATTACACCACGCTTCTAACCCCTCTAACGATGACCAACCAATACTAATATCTGCTCTACTACACCAACTATGTTCATTGGACTCATTTAATAAAAAGTTATAAATTTTAGTATGTAGATTTGGAGAAAGCTCTTTTAACTCTTTTTCTATGCTCTTCCACTGTTTAGAAATGGCTTCAATAAAATCTTGAAAGCTTCCATACTCTTTTTTTATATTTCCAAAATCCCATAGGTGGGTGGTGTATTTTATTGGGGTGTCTATGGTGAAGTTGGTTAGGAGTTTCACTAATTTATTAGGTTGATTAAAAATAATTTCATCTTCAAAATTTAGTAACCTATATCTAATTTTATTATTATCTGTAAGTTCCCAAGCTTCTTCATTATTTTTATTTTTTATATTAATATCAGGATTATATTTTAAAAGCATATTTACAATATCCAAATTATCCATCTTTGAAGCAACCATAAGAGCTGTATTTCCATAGTTATCTTGAATATTAATATCCTTACGATTTTCAGTAACTATTAACTCTATAAATTCCAAAGGATAATTTTCTTTTACTAAACCTACAATATCTACATATTGAACATCGTATCCTTTATTTAAAAGTTTTTTTAATGCTTCTGTATCCTTTGATTTTAAAATTTCTGTCATAGGTGTTTTTTGTAGACTTTTATATTTCTCTATTC
>JALUKJ010000423.1 GCA_027056615.1 Campylobacteraceae bacterium
TGATTTAAACTCTTCTATAAATGTAATAATGCCTTGCTCTTGAAAGCTTTTTATTTGTCGGTATATTAGGTCTTTTGAGATTTTATAACGCTCTTTGGCATGGGTGTAGATTTGGTGGGTGGTGACGGTAGCTCCATTGAAGTGGGCTAGTACAGCTAATAGTTTTTGTTCAGACTCATTGAAGTGGCTTTTAATGAAATTTAAAAATAGTTGCTCCTTTGGGGTTGTTTGTAGTGCAAGTTGTGGTAGTGTTCCTTGTTTTAAAAAAAGATTGAAAATTTGTTTTTCTGTTCCACGCTTTTGAAAAGAGAAGAACTCTTCATAGTCGAGTAATAGAAGGTGTAGATACTGAAAGTTCTCTTCATATGTATAGTGAGTATTTGAGACTATAATAAGTTTTTTTGCTTTAGGTAATTTTTCAAAATACTCATGTTCATAATGGTCTAATACTAAAATATCTATCTCATTGGCTTCTACAAATCCTTCTACATCCTCCTCCATCATATCACGAAATTGAAATTTTGGGTCTTGGAAATCAATGTATAGAATCGACTCAGGGTCGTAATTCATAAGATAATTTAAAATGAGTGAAGTTTTACCTGATGCAGGTGAACCGTAGAGTAGAATTTTGTCTGCTTCGGGAAGATTAAATTTTCTTTGGTGATAATTTACGATGTCATTATTTCGGTCATAGAAGTACTCTAATAGTTGCATGAAATTCCTTCTTTTATTGCGTTTAAAACCCCGTAGGTTCGATTTCATCGAACGTGATATGTCCATAGATATTATTTTATTTTTCATATTTGATTTTGTCGTTCGATGAAATCGAACCTACGGATTTTAAATATTGATAAGAATATCATATTCCTTTTTAAAAGGAAATAAAATAAAAAAATCTATAAAAAACATCATAAAACACAACCTCTGTAAAAGGTAAAGTCGCTATAATTCGGCTCCAAAATTTAGTTAGGAGCTGTAAAACCTGCTTCAAAGCACTGTTTTTCGGTAACTTAACGAGTTCTTTATAAGGTAAATTAAATGGAAAAAATTAGACTTAAGCTTAAAGCTTATGATCATCGTGTTTTAGACCGCTCAGTTGCTTCAATTGTTGAAGCTGTTAAACGAACAGGTGCAGAACTTATTGGCCCAATTCCAATGCCAACTAAGATTAAAAAATACACGGTACTTAAATCGCCACACGTAAACAAAGATTCACGTGAGCAGTTTGAGATTAGAATTCACGGAAGAATGATTGATATTGTTTCAGCTACTTCGGACACTATAGATTCACTTATGAAACTAGACCTTGCTCCAGAAGTTGATGTTGAAATTCGTTCAATGGACAAATAGGAGTAGATGATGGAATTTATTATAGAAAAAGTAGGTATGAGCAGAACTGTTGGTGTTCCAAGTGTTCCTGTAACCCTTTTAAAAGTTATCGAAACTAAAGTATGTGAAGTTCGTGAAGATGGTAAAGCGTTAGTAGCTTATCATAGCAGTAAAAAAATCAACAAAAGTATTGAAGGTCAACAGGCTAAATTCGGGATTGATAAAGAGTTTAACAAATTTATGACCATTAGAGTTGCAGAGGGTACAGAAGCTGGTGATTATTCAGCAGATGCTTTAGCTAATGCGACGTTGGTTAAAACTTCACTAAACACTAAAGGTCGTGGTTTTCAAGGTGGTATGAAACGTCACGGATTTGGTGGTGGACCAGCGTCTCACGGTCACAGATTTGGTAGAAGAATTGGTTCAATTGGTAATGCTGAATGGCCAGGTCGTGTACAACGTGGTAAAAAAATGCCAGGTCAGTATGGAAACACACAAGTTACAGTTAAAAATGATGTTATCTCATTTGATGCTGAAAACGGAATCTTAGTATTAAAAGGTTCAATTCCTGGTCACAATGGTGCTAGAGGATTGGTAAGGATTGTTAAATAAT
>JALUKJ010000424.1 GCA_027056615.1 Campylobacteraceae bacterium
CCTTTATATTATAGTGGATATAGCTCTTATGGTTTTTTACCTGGGCAAGGTGGTTTTAGTTATGATCTTTTTTTGTCTGGTAGAATCTCAATGTTTCCTAATGTTACAGTGAGTTTATATTTTTCATTTATTATCTTTTTTATTAACTATTTTTTTAATAAAAATTTTATACAAAAGCTTATTGTCTCTTTACTTGCTTTATACTTTATCTATTTTGGTATATCTAGAACATTAATGATAGGTTTACTCTTTATTCTGTTTTTTACTTTTCTATTTAAAATTTATCCTTTAAAAAAGAACATGTTTTACCAAATAGTTCTTCCTTTTATTCTAATTTTTTTACCAATAATAGTAGTTTCATTTATAAATGAAATTATCTCTTTTCTTATTAATCTACATAGTGATTTTATTTCAGAATATTTTTTACGAGGTTATAATAGTGTAGATAAAGTTCTTGATGATATTGCTAGAACACGAATTTGGTCTGAGCATATACGTTTGTTTAAAGAGTTTCCATGGGGGCTAAGTATTGAACAAATAGAACTTTTTTCTGATAAAAGTCTACATTTGAGTGATGGAGGAGGTAGTGAATCTTTTTTAACTAGAATTTTAGTTCGGTTTGGTTTTGGAGCAATTTTTTTCTATCTATATATCTTCTCTTTATTAAAAAAAGCATTAGATACGAGAAATGAATATATTTATATCTTTGTTTATATATTTATATTTATTGGTATTAACTATGGTAGTTTTTTTGCTGCTTATAATATGTTGTTTCTAATCTTTATTAGTTCAATTAATAATCCATATCTTAAGGAGAAAGAAGATTTATGAAAAAAATATTAATCATTACAAGATGGTATCTACCTGCTGTAAAATCAGGAGGAACTGTTCGTTCAATAACAGCATTAGTAAATGGATTGAAAGATGAATTTGATATTACAATTCTAACATCCAATAGAGATTTAGGAGCAACAGAACCTTATGCCAATGTTAAATTTGATACTTTATTGAAGCAGGATGGGATTTCTATTGTTTATCTCTCTAAACTCAATATTTCAAATATTAAAAAATATATTGATTTAGTAGATGCTGATGTAATCTATGCAAATAGCTTTTTTGATATTACAACACAAGTTCTTATGTTTTTAAAACTAAGAGGAGTTGTTAAATCAAAAATTATTTTAGCTCCAAGAGGAGAACTTGCAGAAGGTGCTTTATCTATTAAAGCAAATAAGAAGAGAGTTTATCTTATTTTTTATAAGTTATTTAATCTATCTAAAGGTATTATTTTTCATGCAACAAGTAAAGAGGATTTAGAAGATATTCAAAGCCATTTTCCCAAAAATATAGTTGAGGTTATTCAAAATCCCAAAGATATGAGTAGTGAGGTTTATGAGTTACCTTTTAAGAGAGTCAATGAGTTAAAAATGGTTTTTATTTCAAGAATTGCTCCAGTAAAAAACCTTCTATTTGCATTAGAGGTATTAAAAGATATAGAAGTAGATGGTTCTATTGTTTTTGATATATATGGACCTGATGAAGATAAAGAGTATTGGAAATTGTGCCAAGAGATAATTTTACAACTACCTACTAATATTAAAGTAACATATAAAGGTTTCCTAGACCCAACTCAAATAAGTTCAACTCTCTCTAAATATCATCTTTTCTTTCTTCCTACCAAAGGAGAAAATTTTGGACATGCTATTGTAGAAGCAATGCAAGTTGGATTGATACCTCTTATTAGTGACAAGACACCATGGCAAAATTTAGAAGATAGAGATTGTGGTTATAGTCTTTCATTGAGTAGTAAGCAAAATTTTCAAAGAGCTATTAGGGATGTTTTATCATTAAATAATGAGTCATTTTTTTCTTCTTCAAAGAAGATTAAAGAGTATATTTTGAAAGAAGTTGATAATCCTAAGAATATAGAAA
>JALUKJ010000425.1 GCA_027056615.1 Campylobacteraceae bacterium
AGGAACAGCGATTGGACTAGAGAGACTCGCCCCTCTTGGAGCTGTGGCTATTGGTGGGCTTGTTGTTGGGACTTTGATGACGCTGATTTTTATTCCTGTTGGGTTTGTTTGGTTGGTTGGGGAGGAGTGATTTCTCAATTAAATACTTATATTTTGAATATCTAGGATTTACTTGTATTGCAAAATTTACTAAACCAAGTAAAGATTTAATTTGATTATTGCAATCTTTACTTTTTATTATCTTTCGTATTTTTTCTTTATGCTTATCTAATAATCTAAACCCATATTTTGTAAATTGGATACCTGTAACTTTTGTTTTCTTACCAAGCTTTCCACGATACATTTTCCCTTGATGAATTCTATATCCATATTTATTGATAATGCTATAAACCTTAGTGTAAAATTTGTAAGTAACAACTTTTTTAGATGAAAAAGTAATGTCATCAACATAAACCGAAAATGTAATATTTTCCTCTTTTGAAACTTGATATAGTTCATCAAACATTTTTTTATTAATCATATAAGCAAACCATTGACTCAATGGACTTCCTGTAACTAAGGCTCGTTTACCATTAGCTTTTTCTTGTGGAACAGTCACTAGATTTGAAATAAATTCTGCTACATCTTTAGATTGTTTATAAGTTTGGATTAATTGCGTTTTAATTTTGGATTTGGTAATAGATGGATAGAAGCTTTTTATATCTACTAATAAGAAAAAATTACTATCTTGATGCTCTTTAGCATTTGTAATATGAGACTCTTTTTTTACACCTGATTTTAAATAGGAGGATTTTTCAATATTGAATAGTCTCATTAGTTTCATATGTAGTTTAGTGATATATTTTGAACAGCTAAAGATTAAACGTTTATCTTGATTGATGAATGAAGAATAATAACCCATAGGATTAGAAATAAGATTTGAAGATAAAGTTTTAAAATGTTTTTTTTCTTTTATTTGTAAAAAAGTTTGTAGTTTGTTTAAAGATTTTACTCCATAAAGAGTACATTGAGAGGGATTCATTTAAATATCCTTTTAAATAAATAAGAACTGTTGTAATAACAGTGATAAACTCGGTTTTACCATTGATGTTAACTTTATAAGTTTTTACAACTTTTTTGTACATAACGACCTCCTATAAAAAATTCTACAAAAATGTAGTGTGCCATACATTTCTTATCAGGCTGTATTCGTATACAACAGTTCTTTTTAGTGCCACTTTAAAGTATTAGTTTAAGTAGTACATATTTTAGTGTCAAATTATCATTAGTATTGTATCAATAGACTTCATTATAAATCAATTGATATATAGCTGTAATAAATTTGCCCCAAAATAAAATATGAATGTTAAAACATTCTGATTCTATTTTTCAATAGAATACTGGAGACTAGCTCCGTTAACTTGTATGACTTAAAAAATTATAGCATATTTTTCTTAAATAAAATCATTTAAAATCTATTTTTTGTAAAAAAAATACAATTTTAAACTTTATTATGATAAAATACAATAAAAAAGAAGGAGTAAAGAGAGTGTTACTACAATTTACAGTAAACAACTATAAATCTATTAAAGATACCACTACCTTTAGTATGGTAACAACATCTAAAGACAAAGGGAACTCTTTTGAAGTCAAAAAATATAAACTCCTTCAAAGTGCTATTGTCTATGGGGCAAATGCAAGTGGGAAAAGTAACTTTTTAAAAGCTATGGCTTTTATGCGTAGAGTTGTATTAAATAGAGATAAAATTATTTTATCTACCGATAGATTGCCTCACTATCCATTTCAATTAAGTACAGAGACAGAAGATAGCTCTAGTAGTTTTGAGATGGTCTTTTTTATAGATGAGATAAAGTATAGATATGGCTTTGAGCTTGACAACACAACAGTTTATGCTGAATGGCTTTATGCTGATGAAAATGGAAAGGAATCAAAACTTTTTTATAGAGATATAGATGAAGATGAACTCTATGTTAATCGTATTAAATTTAAAGAGGGTTTACGATTAAAATTGGCTAGAAATCAGCTTTTTCTTTGGAAGTGTGACCAAGAGGGTGGAGAGATTTCTGCTTCTATTTTAAAATGGTTTAGTCGTTTGAATATGATTGATGGTATGGAAGATGGACAATATGTTAATTATGCCATGAAGCAGATGGAGAATGAACAGTTTAAAAAAGAGCTTATATACTTGGTACAAACTGCTGATATTGGGATTGAAGATGTACTTTTGGAAGAGGAGGATATTCCAAGAAGTGTTATAGAGGAGATGCCTCTACCTAGTGAACTAAAAAAGCAATTTTTAGAGTCTGATAGTCTAAAAAAAGTCTCTCTTTTAACCAATCATAAAAAATATGATGAAAACAACAATGAGATAGGTACAACTACCTTTGAGCTTGATGAAGAGGAGTCACGAGGAACGCAGAAGTTTTTTAAGATGTCTGCACCTATTTTAAATACTTTACGAGAGGGGAAAGTGTTAATTATTGATGAGTTAGATGCAAGTCTGCACCCTATGTTGACAAAACATCTGATTAAACTGTTTCATAATAAAAAAATCAATAGACAAAATGCTCAACTTATCTTTGTGACACACGATACCAATCTGTTAACTCCCTCTATTTTTAGAAGAGACCAAATTTGGCTCACTCAAAAAGATAAATTTGGAGCTACCAAACTCTACTCTTTGGCTCAATTTAAAAATGTACGAAAAGATGAAGACTTTGAGAAAAAATATATTCAGGGTAAATATGGAGGAGTTCCATATCTTCAAGATTTTGATATTGAGGGGCTTTAGTTATGGGGCGTAGAAGAGGTGGAGATAAAATTCATAACAAGAAAAAAGAGCTTAAAAAAAGCGATTTTAAAAGAACGATTGATGATATGAAGACTGTACCTGATATAATTATTGCCTGTGAAGATTCTGTCTCTTCTCCTACTTATTTTCGGATGATTGTCTCTTCTCTTATTAAAAATAAGATTATAACACAGGACTCTTTTGTGATTGCTCCTAATAAACATAGTAATCCGATGGGGGTTTTAAACGATTTAAAAAACTATAAAAAAGATGGTAAAACCTATAAAGATTTTGACCATAAATGGATAGTAATTGACAGAGATAGCCCAAGAGTTAATGGTGGAGGACACACAAAAGAGGACTTTAATAATGCCCTAAAGGGTGCAGAGCATAAATACTCAAATCTAAATGTTGAGGTAGCTTATGCTAATGACTCTTTTGAGTTGTGGTATCTGCTTCATTTTGAATATAGAAATAGTGCTATATCAAGAGATGAAATACTAACACAAGTCATCAAAAGATTAAAAGATGTTGATGCTTATAAATTTGCTAAATTGAGCAGAGATAATATTAAGCAAGAGAACTATACAAAGTATATATTTGAGACTTTAAAGCCTTTACAAAATGTGGCTATTAGAAATGCTAAAAGGCTTTTGAAGTCTTATGGAGAAGCTCATAATCCTGAGTGTGATAATCCCTCTACTAGGGTTCATTTATTGGTTGAGGTTCTAAATTCAATAGCTTAAAGTGAAGCAGGAGTTATGAGTATTGGGAGTGGAAGTGGGGTTGACCATATTTTAATTATGGCTACTTATGTCAATCGTCATGAGAGAAAAGAGACCATTTGGGATATTGCTAACTATCTTAGAGCCGAAATTTCTAAAATCCCTCATGTTAAATACCTTGATGTCTCTCCAAGTGGCTCAACTGCCATGGCAAGTATCAGGGCTTCGGTTGATACGATGTTAAGCTCATCAGACTACCGACTGCTTCAAAATGAAGGGGCAAAGGTTGAAAAGGCAATGAGCCAAACCAAAGGGATTGTCTCTGTCTTAAAAACATGGGATATGGACAAAGTGGTCTATAATTTGGATATTGACGAGCAACAAGCAATGGAATATGGGGTAAATCGTTCTGATATTATAAAACAACTGCAAATGATGTTGCGTGGTGTTCCTGTGGCGACTTTTCCAAAAACCTGAGTTCGATGGAATACCATATCCACAAAAGCCTAAAAAGAGGTAAGATTTTCAAAATTAAATTTGAAGGACTAGCCGTAGCTAATTCAAGAATTTTATTTGGGAAAGATTGCCTATTTTTAGGCTTCCCTTCGGGTTTTACGAGGTTTCCCATATGCTTAGACAGATTTTTTTGAATTAACCAGTTAGTCCTGCAAAAATCTGTCGTTGCCTATGAAAAACCTCGTAAAATTGTGGATATGGTATTCCATCGAACTCAGGTTTAAGCTAACTCCATAGACTATACCGTTAGAGTGTGGCTACCACAAAAACAGATAGATGACTTTAGCACCATTTTAAATACCTTAATCGTTACCCCAAAAGGGAAAATTCCTCTAAGTAAAATAGCCAAACTTGACTCAAACAAAGAGCCAAGCACCATTACAAGAGATGGACTAAACTACACTTTAGAGGTCTATGGAAACCGAGAAAAAGGGGCAATCTCTCACATTATGGCAAACCTAGAAGAGCAACTCCAAAAGGTCAAACTCAACCCCAATGTAGAGATGGAACAGATAGGAGAACAAAAACAGTTCAAAGCCTCAGCCGAACGAATGGTAGGGGCGATTATTGTAGCTGTCTTTTTGATACTATTTACACTTATTGGAATGTTCCATTCAGTCAAAATATCACTAATGATACTCTTCTCAATCCCCTTAACCATCATTGGAGCTTCATGGACAATGTTAGCCATAGGTTACCATGTATCTATGCCTGCAATGATGGGCTTCATGTTGCTTTCAGGGATTATTGTAAACAATGCTATTTTACTTATTCACTTTGCCTTAGAGCAGATGAAAGAGGGAATGAATAAACGAGACGCAATGTTAGAAGCTTAGGGGTCAAGAAGCTTAGGGGTCAAAGCTATTTTATATAACAAAACTTAAATATATCTTTATTTCAAGCCTCTTACCCCCATCTCTTCAACTTTGTAAAATATAATTATCTCCCCTTTTATACTCTAGGGGTCAGTCGTAGGCTGTCGAAAAACCCAAAAATAAGCCAATTATTTATTCCTCAAAAGTAGATACAAAAAAAATAAAAAATAAAAAATAACAGATATTTTATGCTAAAATAAAAGAAAAAAATAAGATTATAAAATGTTACAATTATCAAAAATAAAACAAAGCCGAGATGAATGGAGAGAGAAAGCAAAAGAGAGAGGTAGAGAACTATGGGAAATGAGAAAAGTACATAAATATTATAAAGATAGAGTGGCAAGATTAGTTGAAGAGAACAAGGCACTTAAAGCAAAATCAGAAGAGCCAAAAGTAGAATATTATAGTAAAAAAAAATTCTATAACGGTACAAAATCATAAACAAGAGATAAGAGTACTACTTATATACCTAGTAATGCATGGAGTTATATCTTATCGAAGTGGGATAAGAGTATTAGAGATATTTCAAGCTAGAACTTCCCTGAAAATTGATTGGATACCTCATTTTAGCTCAATAATAAATTGGACATATCGAATAGGAAAAGGGCTACTAAATGATGTAAAAAAGATTAGTAAAAAGTGGGTAGCCATAGCCGACCACTCAATAGATATAGGAAGAAAGCAGGTGTTTGTGGTATTGAGAGTTGAATTAGATATTTTTTTACAAAGAGATGGTGCAATAACTCTAAAAGATTGTGAGTGTATAGGAGTAAAAGTCGCTTCAACAATAACAGGAGAGAGTGTAGCAGATGATTTCGATGAAATTTTTCAAAAAGCAGGAGAGCCAGTAGCAATTATAAAAGATAGTGGAAGTGTCCTAAATAGTGGGGTTGTCAAGTATAATGAGAGAAATAATAGTGATATAGAGATAATTGAGGATATAACTCATATTGTAGCCAATGGATTAAAAAAGCAATTTGAAAAAACCAAACAATATAAAAAATATATGAATATGTTAAGAGTGGGAGCAACAAAATTAAGACAGACAAATTTAGCATTTTTAATCCCACCAAAACTTAGAAATAAAGGAAGATTTCAAGCAATAAGCAGACTTAACAACTGGTCTAAAAAGTTGATAGATAAAAAAGTATTTTCTAAAAGAGGAAGAGCTAAAAAAGGAACAATACTAGCAAGATTAAGAGGTGCATTTAGTGATTTTAAATCATTAGAACCATTTATCAAAAACTTTATTAAAACAACAGATATTATGAACAAAATAATGAAACTTCTCAAAAATGAAGGCTTAACTATTGTTACTTATCATCAATCAACTAAGCTACTAAAAAAACTTCCAAAAAATTCAAAAACAAGAAAGACTCTTAGGATTTGGCTAGAGAGACATATCAAAATTCAAAAAGAAATAGCACCATATCCTCTACCTATAAGCAGTGATATTATAGAGTCTCTTTTTGGAAAATTCAAAAATAGGTTAGAGCGAAGTCCACAATCTGATATGAATCGTGCTGTACTTTTAATCCCTCTGTTATGTGGTAATTTAGATAGAGATAGACTTTCATCTATACTAAAAAATACTCCTTATAAAGAGTTAAAAGAGTGGGAAAAAGAGAATATTCCTGATACTGTTCGTAAAGAACGCTTGAAGTTTTTTAATAAGAATATCCAAAAACTGGAAATGGAGAAGTCGGCGTAGTGGGGGGTTTTCCACAGCCTA
>JALUKJ010000426.1 GCA_027056615.1 Campylobacteraceae bacterium
GTCTCAATCAACTCTAAATCTTTTAGAACTTTTAAAGAGGCTTCAAATGTTTTTTGGTTCATAGCTGGTAAATCTGACATAACTTTACTTGTGGAAATGACAAAATAACCATCTACTTCAATTGCCCAATAGGCAACATTTACCATATATGCCATTAAATCTGTTTGAGTGTGAGAGAGGTGATATTTTTCTTGAAAAAGAAGGTCTTTTACTAAAATGAGTGTTCTGTTTGGTTGTGCTGACATGGTTTATCCTTGAAAATTTTAATTTTCAAGAGTCCAGTTACCAACATCTCTTGATAAACAAGAAAAAAACAGTGCCTTTAAAGGCAGACTTAACCAATAGACTGATAAAATTCTATCAGCCTAGGTTAGAAGTAGAGGTGTTGGTTTAGTCGCTTACTGGCTCTACTTCGTTTCTTTCTTGTTCTGATTTCACCATTCTATAGCAATGTTATTTAGAGAAAAATTAATTTTTTTAGATTTTTTATGTTTAATTTTATTGAGCTAACCCTAGAAAAATAGGTGTAATAATGAATTATTTATAAAGCGATTTTTTAAATCTTTTTTTGGAAATAATTCATTATTGTACCTAGATTTTTAGGGGGTGGTTGATTGACTCAATAAAAAACTTTTATACATTCCCACCTAGGAGTGACAATGCCAATGAATTAAGTAATAAATATTTAAAAATTGTAGGTTCGATTTCATCGAACGGATTGTTTTATGGGCTTCAATTTTTTGTTCGATAAAATCGAACCTACAGGATTTGGGGTTGATAGGGGGGGGGTGATTGTCTTTACTCCTAAAAAAACTCTTGTTAAAAGAGTCTTTCTAGTCCACGAAGTACTAATATAGTTAACATTCCCCCTGCAATACCTGCCAATATATCATCACCCATAACCCCTAAACCACCTTTTACCTTACGGTCAATAACTCCAATAAGTGAAGGTTTCCAAATATCAAAAAGTCTGAAAGCTCCAAATGAAGCTATAATAGCAATCTCATACGCATAAGGAAAACTCATATTTTCTACTGTAGGTAGAGCAAACATCAAAGTTATCCACATACCAGAGACTTCATCAATAACAATGCTTTTATCATCATGAGAGTTCGTTAGTTTTTCATATTTATTAATCTCAAAAATACCAATAATAGTAATAACGAGTGTTAACATAAAAAAAGTTTGCATAGGCAATATTTGCAAAATAAGTAGTCCGATAATAAGTGCTACAAATGAGCCTACAGTTCCAGGGGCTTTTGGAGCAAGACCAGATGCTCCAAAAGTGATAAAAAGTCGATTTAAAGTCATAATACTATTCTCTTGTTTAGGTTAATGAGGTTGTTTGGTAGAGTCCCATTAAGTTGATGTAAAAGTCCTCTTCACTATGCTCTTCCATTAGTCCATCATTTGGCATAAGTGAATCATAAATCTCTTGAAGATTGTCAAATCTATCAGGAAATAAAGCACTTAAAATAGATGCTGAAACCTCACGTCTTACTAATACTGATGGTGGCATCATTCCAGTCTCAATAAGTTTTAAAATAGATGGCGAGTGGTAATGAATATGATGATGTTGTCCATGAGGACAAGTTGTTGTACTTACTAATGTTCTACATTTATTACAATATACATACTGCTCTAAAGTACTGACTTCTATTTCAATATCTTTTGTTACATCAAAAATAGAGTTTAATGTATTATTATTATCATAGTAGAGTCCAAGACCTGCATGATTTTTACCAACAACCAAACGATTACAACCATAATTTTTTGCTACTAGTGCATCTAAAATAAGTTCATTATACCCTGCAAAGATATATGAGTTCTCTAGTGGTACAATAACAACTTTATTATTTGGTAAAAAGTTTTCAATAAAAGTCAAAATAGCATCATGGCGAATATCATAACGTAGACCATCTTTTGTAAATGGTTTAAGTAAAAATAGTACTACTAAATCTGATTGGTCAAGTGCCTGTCGAATCATACGCTCATGTGCTCTATTAAGAGGATTAGCTGCTAACATAAGTGCTGATACGTTCTTAGCATTTACTTCTCTAATCTTCTCTTGAATAGCTTTTTTAGAAGCTGTAATAAGTGGATAATTTACTTTATATCCACCAGTAACAGCAATGCTTCCTAATCTTTGCATAGTACTTTTAACCCCAGGGTGAGATTCATCAGCTGTTCCATAGATACATTTTACTCTGTCTATAGGGTCAATATGAAATGTCTCCTCAACAGTTAATTCACCAACAATTTTCCCCTCATTAAAGAGTTCAACTACATCACCTTTTTTCAAAGATTTTAGACAAGCTTCATTTTTTTTACCACCAGGGGTTAAAAGAAAAGGAAAAGGGAAAGAGACACCTTTGTACATTTTTGTTTCACGTACTTCAATTGCCTCTTTCTCTGTCATCAGTGTTTCTACAGGGCTAATTAACCCCTCTTGTACTAATGCCATGGTAGATAATGCTTCAGCATCAATATACAACTGATTATTTCTTTTTGAAGATGCCATATTTTTTCCTTTTCTCCCATAAGCTTTTTCGTGAAATACCTAATTTTTTCGAAAGCTCTGTATCGGGGTATTGATATTGAAAATTATTGACGATAAATTTAACATAATCATCAATGGTTAAAATTTCATTTTGGTCATAAAGTTTGTTATCTGTATTAATCTCAATTTGCTTATATGGTGTTTCAATATCTGAAGTAGTTGAGATAATAAAGTCGCGTCCATCAAGTATATCTAAAAGTTGTTCACGTTCACCCTTTTTGAGACTTTGCAAATCAGAAATATAGAGTAAGTGTTTCCTATTAGCCTTTTCTATCTTATTTTTCCAATCTTTTGAGTTTAATGGAACAAAAGATAAAACTCTATCTTGACTTTTTGCATATGTAAAGGCTAACTTGTCAACTAATTTAATATAGTTCGTTAAGATGACAAGTGGTGAAGAGATTTTTTCAATATCATTCTCAATATTAATGTCTTGTAATAAGTACTCATTATACTCTTTATAGAGATTCTTGTACTTTTTAAGAGTTTGATACTCTTTATAGTGTTCGATTTTTCTTTGAAGTTCATCAATAATAAAAGGTTTAACAATATAGTCATTGGCTCCCAGTTTTAAGGGTGCAGCAACAGTATCATTGTTAATGTAAGAGACCATAAGAATAATAATCTTCTCTTTATATTTAGTAATTAAAGAGTTAAAGTTCTGACCAGGTAAATTGGTAGAGAGAAGATAAGCATCTCCAGTACTTGTTGCCATCGCCTCTTTAATGGAGGAGTAAACTTCTGTCTCATACCCAGCTTGTCCTAGCTTAGCTGAGATACTCTGTGCCAAATAAAGCTCATTTTCAATTATGGTAATTTTCATTGTAGTGTCCAATCATAATAGTATAGTGTGGCAACTGCTTCAACAGCTACACCCTCTTTCCGTCCAATCCAACCTAGTTTTTCAGCTGTAGTAGCTTTAATATTAACTAAATTTGGAGTTAGGTTAAGTAGTTTAGCAAGTTTAAATCGCATCGCTTTTTTATAGCCTAAAAGTCTAGGGGTTTGTGCAATAATGGCTAAGTCAACATTGCCAATAATATACCCTAAATCTTTTAATCTTTTTACAGTATCGAGTAACAATTCCATGGAATCTGCACCTTTATATGCACTAGAGGTATCAGGATAAAATTCACCAATATCCCCAAGACCTCCAGCTCCAAGAAGTGCGTCAATGAGTGCATGAATTGCAACATCTCCATCACTATGGGCTTTAAATCCAAAAGGTGAATCTATATTAATACCACAAAGTACCATCTGCTTTCCATCTTCAAAAGGATGAATGTCGATACCAAAGCCTGTTAAGGCACGCTGTGAAGGTCGTTTGAGACAACTCATTTTTAAAAGGTCTTCTACTGTTGTAAGCTTATGAGCTTTTACCGAACCTTCAACAAAAATAATTTTACCACCCATAGAAGCTACAGCTGAGGAATCATCTGTAAACTCTACCTCTGAATTTAATGCACTTTTGAGTGTTTGGGTACAAGAGAGTTGTGGAGTTTGAATAATTTTTGTCTGTTCACGGTCAATAGGAGAACACTCCAAATAGAGTGTATCTACAACTTTAAGTGTAGGAACTACACAACTTCTGTTCTTTTTTGCTAATATCACACGTTCTATCATCTCTTTATCAAGACAGCAACGAGCAATATCAGAAACTAAAACAAAAGGGGTTTTTACATGTTTGAGTGCATTAGTAAGAGAAGCTTGACGACTAGCTCCACCTTCTACTAAAGTATACTCTGTAAAGTTTGACATGCAGTTCATATCGTCCTTAGATGACACTATAATGGTCTCTTTAAACTCATAAAGCTTTTGAAAATCATCAGCAACTTTGAGCCAAAGTGGTTTGTCTCCCGTCCACAACCATTGCTTTTTAGGTGGCAGAGCAAAACGAGAAGCTGAACCTGCACCTAAGAGAATAAGCGTAATGTCATCCAATTCTATTTCCTTTTTTAAAGTGTAACCTAATTATACACAGGTAACCTTTAGTAACACTTTAATGAGCCATTATGTAACAATATTTTTTTTAGAAAAGATTTTAAGCAAACTTTTTGTTTTTTTTGGTGATATTGCGTTTTTATCTAAGAACTCCGAAATCATGGCGATTCCATCTACATTTTTTATGGCAATAATCTCTTTAATATTAGATAGATTTATTCCTCCTATAGCAACAATAGGATATTGTACATTTTTTGACCAATTTCTAAGTTCTTTTACTCCTACGGTGTTATAGTTTACTTTTTTTGAACTAGTCTCAAAGATAGGACCAATAGCCAAATAACTAGGCTCAATCTCTAATGCCATCTCTATCTCTTTGCTGGTATGAGTACTAACCCCTAAGCGTATATCTGCTTGGTGTATTTCTTTTAAATTGGCTGTTTCTAAATCATCTTGACCTAAATGTATACCATAAGCTCTATATTTTATAGCAAGTTCCCAATAGTCGTTAATAAAAAGTCTAGCATTATAATATTCTGAAATTTTAATAGCATTAGCTACCTCATCTTCTAAAGCTTTTCCTTCTAAATCTTTTACTCTTAATTGGGCTGTTGTAATGCCAAGGGCATAAAGAGTTTTTATTTTATTTGCTCTATCTACTAAAGGGTAAATTCCTAAGGGTGTCTCTCCACAGTTTTTAAATCTCACAACTATCTTCCTAAAAAAACATTATAAAGCTTTTTAATTTATTATACTATGGCATAACCTAAATTATTACCTAATATCCCCATAAATCAAAGAGAACTTATTAATTTTACAAAATGTTAATTTTTTTATAATATTTAACATATTTTTTGCAAGTTTTTTTCTATCATAAGCTTCTGCTAACTTTATACATCCTTTTTTATATTTTAAATAGTTTTCTTTCTCTTTAATCATCATTAATTTAGCAATAAAATCTTCTTCATTTTCAGGTATATAACAGACTCCTGCTTGATACTTTTCAATAATCTCTTGAGCTTGACCTTTAACTCCTAATAGTGTAGGTTTTCTCATAGCCGATGCTTCAAATATTTTAGAAGGGATAACAGTTCTAAAATTTTCTCTATCTTTTAGAGGAGCTAAAGAGATGTCACATATAGATAAATAGTGAGGAACTTCCTCTTTTGGAATAGAATCTAAAAAAGTTACATTTTTAAGTTTTAGATTATTGGCTATTTTTATAATATCTTTTTTCATTGCTCCATCTCCAATAAATAAGAAATGAATATCTTTATCTTTAACTTTTGAAATACTATTCATAATAAAATCTAAACTATGTGCTAATCCATGCGTTCCAATATATCCCACAATAAATTTATTTTGTAAATTTAAACTAGATAATAAATCTAAATCTTTATCTCTTTGTCTAAATAGTTCTAAATTTGAACCATTTGTAATAACTTCAATCTTCTCATTAGGAATCCCTCTTGAAATTAAATTTTTCTTAAATGCTTCTGTTACAGCTATAACTTTGTTACTTTTATGATAAAGGAAAAGCTCTATCTTTTCCAAAGTAGTAGTAATAAATCCTTGCTTAAGTACACCAACTGTTTTTATTGATTCTGGCCAAATATCTCTCAATTCAAAAATCCATGGTTTTTGTTTTATTGTACTCAATCCATAAGCTGACCAAGTTGTAAAAAATTGAGGTGACGTTGCAATAATAACATCACATTTCTGAAATAGCCCAACTCCAAAAGAGACGAAGGCAAAAGATAGATAATCTATCACTCGTTTAAAAAAACCACTGTTTGAACTCATATAACTCCAAACACGAATAATATTAATACCATCTATAGTATCTTTTTGATAAAACTTATTTTTATAACCTTTATAAAGTTTACCATGAGGAAAATTTGGGGCACATGTTATAACCGTTACCTTTGCTCCTTGATTAATCCATTCTTGACAATGTTCATAAGTTCGTGTTGCAGGAGCATTTACTTCTGGGGGAAAGTTGTCTGTTAAAAATAGTATATGCATAAGAGAAAAACCTTTGTATTTTATAACAATTTTACACTAATTATGATTAAATTATACTATTTTTATATATTAATTATTATCAT